>DASCOC010000019.1:0-9883 GCA_036011805.1 Rhodospirillales bacterium | reverse complement strand
AAGATTATCGTTTTCAAGAAACACCGCCGCAAGAACTACCGCCGCACCCGCGGCCATCGCCAGGAACAGACGGTGTTGCGTATTGTCGATGTCAGCCCGACGGGGACTAAGCCTAAAGCCGGTACCAAGGCCAAGGCGGCGCCGAAGACGGACGCGAAGCCGAAAGCGGCGCCGAAAGCCGAGCCGAAGGAAAAAGCCGCGCCCCCGGCTGAAACCAAAAAGACCGAAGCCAAGGCGCCGGCCAAGGAAGAAGCCAAGCCGGCCAAGGAAGAAGCCAAGCCGGCCAAGGAAGAAGCCAAGAAGAAGCCCGCGGCTAAGAAGCCCGCGGCCAAGAAGCTCCAGGGGACTACCAAGGCAAAGAAAGCAGCAGCCAAAAAGGACGCGCCCAAGAAAAAACCGCAGGGGACCACCAAGGCAAAGAAAAAAGCCCCCGCCAAAGGCAAGTCCAAGGAGTAGGGTTAAGACATGGCACATAAAAAAGCAGGCGGCAGCTCCCGCAACGGCCGCGATACCGCGGGCCGGCGCTTAGGCGTCAAGAAATTCGGCGGCGAGCCCGTGGTTCCCGGCAATATCATCATCCGCCAGCGCGGCACCAAGTACCATCCCGGCGATAACGTCGGGATCGGCAAGGACCACACGATTTATGCCACCGTCGGCGGCCAGGTGAAGTTTCACCACAAGGCCAAAGGCAGGGTTTTCGTGGCGGTGGAGCCGGCCAGCTGAAGAGTGGCTGATGGCTATTCATTCGCACGTTTAAGGGGAATGGCTAGCCGTTCCCCTTTTTTCATGACCAAATGCGGTTATTCAACGGGCAATGAACGATGAAGTTCCTGGACGAAACGAAAATTTTTATCAAAAGCGGCGATGGCGGCTCCGGCTGCGTCAGTTTCCGCCGTGAGAAGAACATCCCCTACGGCGGCCCTGACGGCGGCGACGGCGGGCGCGGCGGCGACGTTGTGCTGGAAGGCTCCGACCAGCTCAATACGCTGATTGATTTTCGCTACAAACAACACCTCAAGGCCGGGCGCGGCAGGGACGGTATGGGCAAAAACCGTGCCGGCCCCAAGGGCGAAAGCATCACCGTCAAGCTTCCCGCCGGCACCCAGATTTTCGACGAAGACAGGGAAACATTGCTTGCCGATATTACCGAAGCCGGGCAACGCATCGTTATTGCCGAAGGCGGTGACGGCGGACACGGCAATACCCATTTCAAGTCCTCCACCAACCAGGCCCCCCGGCGCGCCGATGAAGGCTATCCCGGCTCGGAACGCTGGCTTTGGTTGCGGCTTAAATTGATTGCCGATGCCGGGCTTGTTGGCCTGCCCAACGCCGGCAAATCAACGTTATTGGCCGCCGTCAGCCGGGCGCATCCGAAAATCGGCGATTATCCCTTTACCACGCTGCATCCTAATCTGGGTGTCGTTTATGTGCGCGGCAGTGAATTCGTGCTCGCCGATATCCCCGGCCTGATCGAAGGCGCCAGCGAGGGCGCCGGGCTGGGCACGCGGTTCCTCGGCCATGTCGAGCGCTGCCGGGTGCTGGTGCATTTGGTCGATGGCACCGCGGAGGACGTCGCAGACGCGTATCAGGTTGTCCGCCATGAGGTCGAGGCCTACGGCGGCGGCCTGTCGGAAAAAACCGAGTTGGTGGTGCTGACCAAGTCCGATTCCTTGAGCGCCGAAGCCAGCGCTGAAAAACAACGCCAGCTTGCCGATGCCTGCGGTTCCCTCGCCGGGGTGATCTCGGCGGTTTCAGGCGACGGGCTGACGCCGCTGCTGGATCGTCTATTAACCGAGATCGAGGCGGAAAAAGCCCCCGATGAGGTTACGGAGGCATACGCGCCATGAGTAACAGCGGCGGAATCGAAAACGGTAAACGCATCGTCGTCAAGATCGGCTCGACGTTATTGGTCGACCAGGACCACGGCACCGTGCATCGGAAATGGCTCAACACCCTGGGCGCCGACATTGCCGCCTGCATCAAACGTGGCCAAGAGGTGATCGTGGTGTCGTCAGGCGCCATCGCCATCGGCCGGCGTCATTTGGGCCTGCCCTTGGGCGAGTTGAAGCTCGACGACAACCAAGCCGCGGCGGCGACCGGCATGGTGCGCCTGGCGCATGCCTATGAAGAGGTTCTGGGCGGCTTCGATTTAACCGTCGCTCAAGTCCTGCTGACCCTGGAAGATACCGAAAACCGGCGCCGTTATATCAACGCCCGCAACACGCTGGAGGCGCTGCTGCGGTTGGGCGCGGTGCCGTTGATCAATGAGAACGATACCGTCGCCACCGACGAAATCCGCTTCGGCGACAATGATCGCCTGGCCGCGCGGGTCGCCGCCATGATCAGCGCCGACGTTTTGGTGTTGTTGTCGGATATCGACGGCCTTTATACCGCCGACCCCCGCACCGATTCAGGCGCCGCCATCATCCCCGAGGTCAAAGAGATTACGTCCCAGATCGAGGCCATGGCCGGCGCCGCGCCGCAGGGCGACAGCAAGGGCGGCATGGTCACCAAGCTGGCGGCGGCCAAGGTGTGCCTGGCCAATGGCTGCCGCATGGCAATTACCGACGGCCGGGAGATGCATCCCTTGCAACGGCTGGAGGATGGCGCCGCGACCTGGTTCCTGCCGTCCGCCACACCCAAAACGGCGCGCAAGCGCTGGATTTCAGGAGCGTTGAGCCCTGCCGGATCGGTGGTTCTGGATGACGGGGCGGTGCGCGCGCTCGGCGCCGGAAAAAGCCTGCTGCCGGCGGGGATTGTCGCCGTCGATGGTGATTTTCAGCGCGGTGACGCGGTCATCGTCAAGACCGGCGACGGGCGCGAATTGGGCCGCGGGCTGGTCGCTTATTCGGCCGAGGACGCCAAACGCATCATCGGTTACAAAACCAGTGAAATTGAAAGCCTTCTCGGCTACCGTGGCCGGGATGAAATGATCCACCGTGACGATCTGGTGCTGGATTGAGAGACAAGTCATGGACGCCGTTAAAACCGAAGATATCGCCCAATTGATGCAGGGTATCGGCGAGGCCGCTAAGGCCGCCGCCCGCGTGCTCGCGACCGCACCGGCCGAAGCCAAGAACAAAGCCCTGGTGGAAGCCGCCGCCAGCCTGCGCCGCCGCAGTAACGAGATTTTGTCCGATAACGCCAAGGACATGGCGGCGGGGGCGGAAAAAGGCTTGAGTGCGGCCTTGCTCGACCGGTTGGAGCTTACCGATGAGCGGATCGAAGGTGTGGCGGTGGGATTAGAGGAAATCGCCGCCTTTGCGGATCCCATCGGCACCGTGCTCGAAGACCGGGAACGCCCCAATGGTCTCCGGATTCAGCGCGTGCGGGTGCCGTTGGGGGTGATCGGCGTGATTTACGAATCCCGGCCTAACGTGACGGCGGACGCCGGCAGCCTGTGCCTGAAGGCGGGCAACGCGGCGATCCTGCGCGGCGGTTCTGAAAGTTTTCATTCGTCCCGTGCCATCATGGAGTCGCTGGCCGACGGCTTGAAGGCGGCGGGTCTGCCCGAAGCGGCGATCCAGCTGGTGCCGACCACCGACCGCGCCGCCGTCGGCGAAATGCTGACGATGACCGAATTTATCGACGTCATCGTGCCGCGCGGCGGAAAATCGCTGATCGAACGCATTGCCGCCGATAGCAAGGTGCCGCTGTTCAAGCACCTGGAAGGCAATTGCCATTCCTATGTCCATGCCGATGCCGACCCCGACATGGCCCGTCAATTGGTGGTCAATGCCAAGATGCGCCGCACCGGCATCTGCGGCGCGACGGAAACGATGTTGATTGACCGCACCGCCGTCGATGGCATGCTGGCGCCTATCGTTAATGATCTGATCGACGCCGGCTGTGAGGTCCGGGGGGACGCCGACGCGCAAGCCGTGGATTCCCGGATCAATGCCGCCACCGAGTCCGATTGGGACACCGAATACCTGGATGCCATCATCGCCGTGAAGGTCGTCGATGGGGTTGATGACGCCATCGGCCATATCACCCGTCATGGTTCCGACCACACGGATTGCATCATTACCGGCAATGCCGAAGCGGCCGAGAAGTTCATAAACAAAGTCGACAGCGCCATCGTCCTGGTCAATGCCTCGACCCAGTTCGCCGACGGCGGTGAATTCGGCATGGGCGCGGAGATCGGCATTTCCACGGGCAAGCTGCACGCCCGTGGCCCGGTCGGTGTCGAGCAACTGACCACATCGAAGTACGTGGTCCGGGGCGAGGGGCAAACCCGCCCGTGACCGGAATTCGGGCGTCGGCGTTACGAAATCCGCCCCCTACCACCGGGCGGCAACGGCGCATCGGCATCCTCGGCGGCTCGTTCAATCCGGCCCACGCCGGGCACTTGCATATCAGCCGCCAGGCCCTGGACCGGCTTCGGCTCGATGAAGTCTGGTGGCTGGTGTCGCCGCAAAACCCGATGAAGCCTGCCGACGGCATGGCGCCGCTTGAGGATCGCCTGAACAGTGCCCGCGCCCTGACGCTAGGAAGCAATATCCGGGTCAGCGATTTGGAACGAGAGCTCGGCACCCAATACACCGCCGACACCTTGGCGGCGCTGAAAGGGCGATATCCGCGACACCGGTTCGTCTGGATCATGGGCGCCGACAATCTCATTGAAATCAATCGCTGGAATAATTGGACGGCGATTTTCGAGACCGTCCCCGTTGCAGTTTTGGCGCGCCCCGATTATTCTTTTAAGGCGTTGGTATCGACGGCGGCGAAACGGTTCCAGCGCTACCGGATCAAGGAAACCCACGCCGCCGCCCTGGCCGACAGCAAACCGCCGGCCTGGGTGTTTTTACAAATCCCGTTAAGCGCCGCTTCGGCGACGTTGATCCGGGGTGGGCGTTAAGCGTATAGAAATAAAGTTCGAATACACTCGTATAGTCCAAATACAGAAAAGGAGACCAACCATACCAAGAAAGAAAAAGATGCCACCGGCGTCGAGCGAATTGCTCCAGCTGGTGGAAACATCTCTTGACGATGACAAGGCCGAAGACGTCGTCGTCATCGATTTGGCCGGCAAGACGGAAATCGCCGATTTCATGGTCATTGCCAATGGCGGATCCTCTCGCCAAGTCGGTGCCATGGCCACCCACCTCCAGAAAAAAATGAAGGCCAGCGGGCTCAAAGGGCTCAAGGCCGAAGGGTTGCCCCACTGTGACTGGGTGTTGATCGACGCCGGTGACGTGATTGTTCATCTGTTCCGTCCCGAAGTGCGCGATTTTTACAGCCTGGAAAAAATCTGGACCGGGTCCGGCGCCGAAGACGACGCCGCATCGGGCGCCACGGTTTAGGCTTGTGCGTTTGGTCATTGCGACCGCCGGAAGATGGAAAGCCGGGCGGAAAACCAGTCCCGAACGCGGTCTTTATGAGCATTACGCCAAGCGCATCACTTATCCCCTGGAACTCAGGGAAATCGAGGAAAAGAAAAAACTCAAACCGGCGGCATTAAAGGTGCGCGAGGCCGAGCTACTGTTGGCCCAGGTTCCCGACGGCGCGGTTATCGTGGCTATGCATGAAGGCGGCAAGACCCTGTCGAGTATGGCCTTTGCCGAAAAACTAGGGATTTGGCGCGACCATGCCCGGGATGTGGCGTTCCTGATCGGCGGCGCCGACGGACTCGACGAAGCGGTCAGGAAACGCGCCGATTTGGTTTTGGGCCTCGGCGCCATGACTTGGCCGCATTTGTTGGTTCGGGGCATGCTGGCGGAACAAATCTACCGGGCCCAATGCATCCTTTCGGGGCATCCCTATCATCGTGATTAACGCCTCGCTAACTACCTCTCGGCTATCGTATTTTCGGGTTAAAACCTTATATTTATGTGATGTCTGAACAAGAAAACTCTAAGAAGGTTCCGAAGCCCGTCGTTCTTTGTATCCTTGACGGATGGGGAGCGCGGGATGAGGACGATCATAACGCCATTGCGCTTGCCAAAACGCCCCATTGGGATCGGCTGGTGGCGTCATCGCCGTCGGCGCGGCTGGATGCGTCGGAACAGGAAGTCGGCCTGCCCGCCGGGCAAATGGGGAATTCCGAAGTCGGCCACATGAATCTCGGTGCCGGGTGTATCGTCATGCAGGACCTGCCCAGGATCGATGCCGCTATCGCCGCCGGTGAATTGGAAAAAATTCCAAATCTCCGGGGCTTTATCTCGGCGTTGAAGGAAACCGGCGGCACCTGTCATTTAATGGGGCTAATGTCGCCCGGCGGCGTCCATTCCCATCACGATCATATTATCAGCCTGGCGGCGATCATTGCCGGCGAGGGTGTGCCGGTAGTCCTGCATGCGTTCCTGGATGGCCGCGACACGCCGCCGCAAAGCGCCAAGGAGTATATCGCCGAATTGGTGGCGGCGACGGGGTGGGAGGGATGGTCGGAACTGGTCCGTATCGCCACTGTTTCAGGCCGCTATTACCCGATGGATCGGGACAATCGCTGGGAACGGGTCGAAAAAGGCTGGCGCGCCTTGGTGCTGGGGGACGCCGCCGCCGCCGATGATCCCGTAGCGGCCATAGCCGCCAGCTACGCCGCCGGGGTCACCGATGAATTTATGATGCCGACGGTGATCGGCGATTTTGCCGGCATGAACGACGGGGACGGCGTGTTGATGGCGAATTTCCGCGCCGACCGGGCGCGGCAGATTTTGACGGCACTGGCCGATCCGGATTTCAGCGGGTTCGATCGTCCTCGTCGTCCCGATTTCGCCGCCCGCCTCGGCATGGTTGAATATTCCACCGATTTAAACCGGTTCTACGGCGCCCTGTTCCCGTCGGAGCGCCTGGATAACACCTTGGGCCAGGTGGTGTCTGACGCCGGCCTGTCCCAGCTTCGTATCGCCGAGACCGAAAAATACGCGCACGTGACGTTTTTCCTCAACGGCGGGCGTGAGGAGACTTTTCCCGGCGAGGACCGCATCCTGGTACCGTCGCCCAAGGTCGCCACCTATGATTTGAAACCGGAAATGTCGGCGCATGAAGTTACCGATAATCTAGTTACGGTCATTGAGGAAGGGCGGTTCGACCTGATCGTCGTCAATTACGCCAATGGTGACATGGTCGGCCATACCGGCAACCTGGAAGCCGCCGTCAAGGCGGCGGAATGTCTCGACGGCTGTCTTGGTCGCCTGGAGGGCGCGGTTCATGATGCCGGCGGGGTTTTGCTGGTGACCGCCGATCATGGCAACTGCGAAAGAATGATGGATACCGAAAACGATCACCCACACACCGCCCACACCATGAATTTGGTGCCGGTGGTGATGGCCAATGCACCGGGCTGGGTTAAGGGGCTTCGCAACGGTAGGCTGTCGGACGTGGCGCCGACGATTTTGACGCTTTTCGGGCTCGGCCAACCGGAACAGATGACCGGCCAATCTCTGATCGAGCCTGCGGCTGGCAACCCTGCGGCGGAAATATGATGGCTGGAATAGGATTCAAGCGGGGTAGGGCTGTTTTCGCCGGGGCGTTGGTCTTGGTGATGTCTGTGGCAGGCATGGCCCCGGTCTGGGCGCAATCCACCGACAAAGGCAAAACCGGGAAACGTCTCGAAGAGGTCAAACGCGCCTTGGGCCAAGGCCTGGAAAAAGCCCGTAAACTTAAGCAAAAAGCCGACGAACTTGAACGCGATCTGGCCCTCCTGCGCCGCGATATGGTCGCCGCCGCCAATATCATTCAGACGCAGGAACGCCGTTCGGGCGAATTGAATAAGTCACTGACCGAATTAAAGGCCACTGAGGATGCCAAGCTTGCCCGCTTGTCGGCGCAGCGTGGGCAGCTTGCCGGAATCCTGGTGGCCTTACAGCGGGTCGCGCGTTATCCGCCGGAAGCACTGATGATGCAACCGATCTCTCCCGCCGATACGGTACGTAGCGCTATACTTCTTCGCGCCGCGGTGCCTGAAATCAAACGCAGCGCTTTCAGGCTCCGTGAAGATCTGGAAAGCCTGGCCAAGGCCCGGCGCGAGATGGCGGAAAAGAAAGCCCAATTGACCAGCGTGACGGCCGGTCTGGAGAAGGAACGTAAACGGTTGGCGGTGCTGTTTGGCCAAAAAACAGCCGTCAAATACCGCACCCTGACCGCCCGCAAGGCTGAAACCCGGCGTCTGAAATCGCTTAGCGGCGAAGCGGCAACCCTTCGCGAACTCTTGCAGAAGCTGAATAAGGCCCGTCCCCGTCTTGATCCCCGGGCCCAGCCGCGCCGAAAACCGTCAAAATCAGGCGAATCGATGGCCAAAACCGATACATTTGTCCCCCCGGAAACGGTATTGGGACTTCCACCCGGATTGACCGGTGCCCCGATCAGCGGCCAGCGGGGAAAACTGCCGCCGCCGGTCGTCGGCCGTATCATTGGCCGCTTCGGCCAAATGTTGAGCACTGGCTTGACCCGCAAGGGGATGAGGCTGCAAACGGCCCCAGGCGCCCAGGTGGTGGCGCCCTATGAGGGCCGGGTCGTTTATGCTGGTAAATTCAGGGGTTACGGGGAACTCTTGATCATCGAACACGGCGAAGGATATCATAGCCTGCTTTCCGGCCTCGCCCGGATCGACAGCACCATGGGTCAATGGGTTGTCGCGGGTGAACCGGTTGGCGTCATGGGACGCCCTGATGGTCGTAAACCGGTTCTTTACGTTGAACTCAGGCGCAATGGTCAGCCAATCAATCCGCTACCTTGGCTGGCGGCGCATAAATAAGGTTAAGTGAATGAAAATCCGTACTGTACTGACAGCTCTCACCGTCGCCGTTTTGCTCTCCCCGTTGATGGCGATCAATCCGGCCATTGCGGCGGAAACCAAGAAAAACGACGCTGATACCTACCGTTTGCTGAATCTGTTTGGTGATGTGTTTGAGCGCGTGCGGGCGGATTACGTGGAAAAGCCCTCTGACCAGGAATTGATTGAAGCCGCCATTAGCGGCATGTTGACGTCGCTCGACCCCCATTCAAGTTATATGAATGCCAAGTCTTTCAAGGATATGCAGGTTAATACCCGCGGAGAATTCGGCGGTCTCGGCATCCGGGTGAGCATGGAGGGCGGTTACGTCAAGGTGATCTCACCGATCGACGATACCCCGGCCTTCCGCGCCGGGATCAAGCCCAGCGACTTGATCACCCATCTGGACGGGGAACAGGTCCAAGGCATGACCCTCAACCAAGCGGTGGACTTGATGCGCGGCAAGGTCGGCAGTGACATCAAGCTTACCATCCTGCGCCTTGGCAAGAAGCCTTTCGATGTCTCCATTACCCGGGCGGTGATCAAGATCACCTCGGTGCGATCCAAGGTAGAAGAAAAAGTCGGTTACGTCAGGATTACCCAATTCAACGAGCAGACGGACATCGGCCTGAAGAAGGAAATGGCCAAGCTCAAGAAAGAAATCGGCGCTTACATTCAGGGATATGTCCTTGATCTGCGTAATAATCCGGGTGGTCTTCTGGATCAGGCGGTGGCGGTATCCAATGCTTTTTTGAACAAAGGCGAAATCGTTTCCACCCGGTCCAACAAGGCCGAGGACACCCAGCGGTTTAATGCCAGGAGGGGAGATTTGGCTGATAATCTGCCGATCGTGGTATTGGTCAACGGGGGTTCGGCATCGGCGTCTGAAATTGTCGCCGGCGCCCTTCAGGATCATCGCCGTGCGGTTATTCTCGGCACCAAATCCTTCGGCAAAGGCTCGGTGCAGACGATCATACCACTTCCCGGACACGGCGCCATGCGGTTGACCACAGCCAGGTATTACACGCCGTCGGGGCGGTCCATCCAGGCCAAGGGCATCGACCCGGATATCTTGGTCCAGCAATCCCGCATTGAAAAGGTTGATGCGCCGAAAGGGCGCTTTGAATCGGACCTTCGCAATGCCCTGGATAACGGCGACAATAAGGA
>DASCOC010000018.1:0-7329 GCA_036011805.1 Rhodospirillales bacterium | reverse complement strand
AGGTTGACTGGCGGGTGAGGCAAAAGAGCGGTGTCTACACCATTATCGATGTCATGGTCGAAGGCATTTCCACGGTTATGACGCAGAAATCTGAATTCTCTTCGTTCATCAAATCGAACGGTGGTGAGCTGAACGCTTTGCTCATGGAACTCAAGAGACGGATAAAAGACAACTCCTGATGCCGACTGCAAACGGTAAACCCGGGGCCGGTGATCCCGGTGCGGGTGTGGAAACGCCGTCGGGTAAGGACGCGGCTTACGAAAATTTCCCGGTCGGGTCCTGGTTGCTGCCGGCGGCGTTGCGTCCCCACATTGCCAGTTTTTACGCCTTCGCCCGCGCTATCGACGATATCGCCGATAGCCCCCACTTGGCCGCGAAAGAAAAGGTCCAAAGGCTCGACGGGTTCGAGCGTGCCCTTATTGGCAAGGGCGGCAAGGATCAAGCCTACCAAACCGCCTACAGAATGCGCGATAGCCTGACCGAAACCGGGATCAAGAGCGATCATTGCATCGACCTGATTACCGCCTTCAAGCAGGACGCCACCAAATTACGCTATCGGGACTGGGATGACCTGATGGGGTATTGCCTTCTGTCGGCGGCCCCGGTCGGGCGCTACCTTCTGGATTTACACGGCGAGCCCAAAGATGGCTACGGTCCGTCGGATGCGTTGTGCATGGCCTTGCAGGTGATCAATCACCTTCAGGACTGCCAAGACGACTATTTGAGCCTGGACCGGGTTTACCTGCCGGAGGACTGGATGGCCGCGGCCGGCATCGACGTCAAGGACTTGGACCAGACCTTGGCTAAGGACCGGACCTCGCCGGCGCTGCGACAGGTTCTGGACCGTTGCCTGGGCGCCACGGGAACCCTTTTGGCCGATGCCAAGGCGCTACCGGTCGGCCTGAAAAGCCGACGGCTGGCGATGGAATCGGCGGCGATCCTGGAAATCGCCTTTCAACTGGTTCGGCGCTTGCAGGATCGTGACCCGCTGGGGCCAGAACGGGTTCAATTAACCAAGGGTGAATATTTCTGGTGCTGCGCCAAAGGCGTGCTCCGGGTTTGGATTTAGTCTGGTGTTGGAACAAGCTGGCCTGATCGTAACGTCCGTTTCCCTGCTTTTCTGGGTCGGGGTTTTGGTGTTGCGCGGCGGCTTTTGGCGGGCCGATCAGCGTCTCACCGATCCGGCCCCGGATTTGAGTCGGTGGCCCGGCGTCGTCTGCGTCATCCCGGCCCGCAACGAAGCGCCGACCATCGGCGGTACGGTCACGTCCTTGCTGGAGCAAGATTACCCGGCCCCCGTTTCGGTGATCGTGGTCGACGATAACAGCGATGATGGTACTTTTCATGCCGCAGGCGCTGGCGAAGTGGCAAAGGCGGCGGCAACGGAACGTCTGAGCGTGGTTACGGGAAAGCCGTTGGCCGAAGGTTGGTCGGGTAAGTTGTGGGCAGTTAAACAAGGGCTAGACGCCGCCGAGGAAATCAACGCCGAGGCTGCCTTCGTTCTGTTGACCGACGCCGACATCACCCACGATAGGGAAAGCCTGCGCCGGTTGGTGGCCAAAGCAGAAGGCGAGGGGCTGAACCTGGTTTCGTTGATGGTGAGGCTCAGGTGCGAAAGCCTGTGGGAAAAACTGCTGATCCCGGCGTTCATTTTCTTTTTCCAGAAACTCTTTCCGTTCCCTTGGGTCAATGATCCGGCCCGCAAGGTTGCGGCGGCAGCAGGGGGATGCATGCTGATCCGACGCTCCGCCCTTGACCAGATCGGCGGCGTTGACGCCATTCGCGGCCGACTGATTGATGATTGTGCCCTGGCCGCCCAGATCAAAAAACACGGCCCCATCTGGCTTGGGTTGACGGCGAAGGTCAAAAGCCAAAGGGCCTATGGGGCTTTGTCTGAAATCTGGGACATGGTGGCGCGCACCGCGTTCGAGCAACTTGGTAACTCGGCCCTGGCCCTGATCGGTACGGTGTTGGTCATGAGCATCGCCTATCTGGTGCCGCCGATTGCGGCGGCGGGTGTTCTCGGTGGCGGGGCCCCGGCGTTGACCATCGCGGCACTGGGGGTGTTAACCTGGTGGGGGCTGATGGGAATTGCTTATCAACCGACGTTGACGCTTTACGGGTTGTCGAGAGGGTGGAGCCTGCTGTTGCCGGTGGCGGCGTTTTTATTCACCTTGATGACGGTTTCATCGGCGATTCGTTACTGGCGGGGCCGGGGCGGCGCCTGGAAAGGGCGTCATTACAAAACCGCTTAGGAAGGGTGACGCCGAGGCCGCTGGCGTGTATCCATAGCTTTATGAGCACCCAATCATCATATTCCGAGGCAGAGTCCGTAGCTTATGTGGAAACCATCGTGCGGCGTGCCGGTACGTCTTTTTATTGGGCCATGCGCCGGTTGCCGGGGCCAAAACGACAAGCCATGTACGCCATCTATGCGTTCTGCCGCGAGGTCGACGATATCGCCGACGGTGCAGACGGCGAAGAGCAAAAACGCACCGCCTTGGGACTATGGCGCGGCGAGATTGAACGGCTTTACGCGGACAGGCCCAGAAACCCCATCGCCCTGGCCTTGCAGCGCACTGTGGAGGTGTTCGGGCTCAAAAAAGAAGATTTTCGCGCCATCATCGACGGCATGGAAATGGATGCCGAAGCCAATATCAGAATCGCCGACATGGATGAACTGACGCTGTATTGCGATCGCGTCGCTTGCGCCGTCGGCAGGCTGTCCGTCCGGGTCTTCGGCATTGATGATGAAGTGGGCCAACGGCTGGCCTTTCACCAGGGACTGGCCCTGCAATTGACCAATATCCTGCGCGATATTTCCGAAGATGCCCAACGCGGGCGTTTGTACGTCCCCCGCGACCTGTTGGAGTCCTATGACATTGATGCCGAGGATTTGCCGTCCATTCTCAGGCATCCGGCCTTCCCGAAGGTCTGTGAGACCCTGGCTGACGTCGCTCAGCGGCATTTCAGTCAGGCCGAGGCCGCTGCCGCCGAATGCAACCGGGCTCAAATTCGTCCGGCCATCATGATGATGGAAATCTACCGGCGGATTTTCACCAGGCTCAAACGGCGTGGCTGGCAGCAACTGAATCTGCCGGTAAGCCTGTCCAAGATTAGCAAGCTCTGGGTGGCGCTACGGTACGGGGTCTTTTGATGGCGGGGCGCACGCATGTCATCGGCGCCGGTCTTGCCGGCCTGTCGGCGGCGATCCATCTGCTTAAGGCGGGGCGCGACGTCAGCCTTTATGAGGCCGCCGGCGCTGCCGGCGGCCGCTGCCGATCTTACCATGACGCCACTCTTGATCATCGCATCGACAACGGCAACCACCTGGTGCTCAGCGGCAACCGGGCGGTCATGGACTACCTGAAGGACATCGGCGCATCGGACACTCTGACCGGGCCGGCGGCGCCGGAATTCCCGTTTTTTGACCTTGAAAGCGACGAGCGTTGGACGGTCGTCCTCGACGCCGGTTTCCTGCCCCGGGCGATGCTGTCGAAGGCGGCCCGCGTACCCGGTGCGCGGCGTGGCGATTACCTGAAGGCGTTTCGCCTGGCGGTTGCCGGGAAGGAGACCACCGTCGCCCAATGCTTGGGCCCCGATAACGCCCTTTACCGGCGTTTCTGGGAACCCCTGGCCGTCGCCGTTCTCAATACCGATGGCGATGAAGCCGCCGCTTCGCTGATGTGGCCGGTGATCCGTGAAACCATGGGCCGTGGGGGCTCGGCTTGCCGGCCGTTGACGGCCAAGGTGGGATTAAGCGAAAGCTTCATCGAACCGGCCTTGGCGGTCCTCAAGGAAAGGGGCGCCGAGGTGTCTTTCAATTGCCGGCTCAGGGAATTCGGCATTGACGGCGACCGAGTGACGGCATTGAGCCTAGGCCAGGATACGGTGAGTTTAGGCGAGGGCGACTGCGTCATCCTGGCGGTGCCGCCCAGCGCCGCCGCCGGGCTGGTGCCGGGCCTGGACGCGCCGGATGAATTTCGCGCCATCGTCAACGGTCATTTCCGGCTGGCGCAAAAAACCGAAGGATTCTCGTTCCTGGGACTGATCGGTGGCGTCGCGCAATGGCTATTCGTGCGCGGCGATATCGTTTCGGTCACGGTCAGTGCCGCCGATGACTTGGCCGAGCAGCCGACGGAGGCGATCGCCGGGCGGCTGTGGGCCGATGTCGCAAAGGCCTTAAACCTAGGCGATGCGCCGTTGCCGACATGGCGTATCGTCAAGGAAAAGCGCGCCACCTTCGCGCAAACGCCGGGCCAGATTAGGCGCCGCCCCCCGGCCCGAACGGCCTTGAACAATCTATTCCTGGCCGGGGATTGGACCGACACCGGCCTTCCGGCGACCATTGAAGGAACCCTCAGGTCCGGCGCCAAGGCGTCGGACGCGGTCTTAGAAAACTTGAAATAGTTGGTTTTTTTTGACACAAACGGTCTACAGGCATTTTGGCGGAACGGCCTCGGGCCTTCCCCAACCATGCTTCTGAGAAACCTGGAATCAAGGCGGCCTCAATGGTCAAGTTGGAAGTAGTCCCAATCCCCACAGACGAGTCTCAAGCCCTTAGGGGTCTGGATTTAAATGGAATCGACGCCGTCATCGATGAGGCGCGCGCCTGGCTGGCCGGACGGCAAGCGCCCGACGGCCATTGGGCGTTCGAGCTGGAAGCCGACGCTACCATCCCGTCCGAGTACATCATGCTTAACCATTACCTGGATGAGGTCGATGAAGAAACCGAATCCAAATTGGCAGCATATCTCAAGGAAACTCAGGGCGATCATGGCGGCTGGCCGTTATATCATGACGGTGATTTCAATCTCAGCGTATCGGTCAAGGCGTATTACGCCCTCAAGCTGACCGGCGAGGACACCGACGCGCCCTACATGAGATGGGCGCGCAAGGCCATTCTGGAACATGGCGGCGCCGCCAAGGCCAATGTTTTCACCCGGTTCGCCTTGGCCCTTTTCGGACAGGTGCCGTGGCGGGCGGTTCCGGTGATCCGAGTCGAAGCGTTACTGTTGCCGAAATGGGCGCCGTTTCACATTGACAAGGTGTCCTACTGGTCGCGCACGGTGATGGTGCCGTTGAAGATTTTGGCGGCATTAAAGCCCCTGGCGCGCAATCAGCACGGCGTCGATATCCGGGAATTATTCGTCAAGCCGGCGCACGAACAACGGTTCTATCTTTCCAATCCGACCGGCAAGTTTTTGGGCTGGGTGATGCTGGGCGTCGATTATGCCGCCCGGGTGGTGCAGCCCCTGATGCCCAAATCGTTGGAACGCAAGGCCATCAACAAGGCCGTGGATTTCATTACCGAACGGCTTAACGGCGAGGACGGCCTGGGTGGAATCTTCCCGGCCATGGCGAACACCCTGATGGCCTTCGATGCCCTGGAATACCCGAAGGACCATCCCGATTACGTCATCTGCCGCAAGTCCATCGACAAGCTTCTGGTGCTGCGCGACGACTGGGGCTATTGCCAGCCATGCCTATCGCCGGTCTGGGATACCGGGCTGGCCGCGCACGCGATGTTGGAATCCGGTCTGACCAAGGGCGACCCGATTATGGCCAAGGCCAGCGAATGGCTGCTTGGACGCCAGATCCTTGAGGTCCAGGGCGATTGGACCGCCAACCGTGGCCACGTTCGTCCCGGTGGTTGGGCATTCCAATATTGGAATGACTATTACCCGGATGTGGACGACACCGCCGTCATCGTCATGGCGCTGCACCGGACAGACCCTGAAAAATACCGCGAAGCCATTGAGCGTGGTACTGAATGGATTATCGGCATGCAGAGCGAAAACGGCGGCTGGGGGGCTTTCGATGCCGACAACAACCATTTTTTCCTGCAAAACCTTCCCTTCGCCGACCACGGCGCCCTTCTTGACCCGCCCACGGCCGACGTCAGCGCCCGGTGTTTGGGAATGCTGGCGCAACTGGGCTACGAAAAAGATCACCCGGTGATGGCCAAGGGGCTGGATTATCTACGCAACGAGCAGGAAGAAGAGGGGTCTTGGTTTGGCCGCTGGGGAAATAACTATGTCTACGGGACCTGGTCGGTACTGTGCGCCTGTAATGCCGCCGGCGACGATATGCAGTCCCGCCATATCCGCAAGGCCGTGGAATGGCTGAAATACGTGCAGCGCCCCGACGGTGGCTGGGGCGAGGATTGTTCCACCTATTGGCAGCACCGCCGTGACGAGGTCAAAACCAGCACCCCGTCGCAGACGTCCTGGGCGCTGATGGGCCTGATGGCGGCCGGCGAAGTGGACAGTGATAGCGTTACCCGCGGTATAGAATACCTGATGAAGGCCGAGCGCGATGGCGGCGATTGGCACGAGGAATATTTCAATGCCGTCGGCTTTCCGCGGATTTTCTACCTTCGCTATCACGGCTACAGCGCCTATTTCCCGCTGTGGACGTTGGCCAGATACCGTTCGCTCAAGAAAACCAACACCAAGTTCCCTAAATACGGTCTTTAAGGACGTGGCACGCCTGGGAGTCATTACCGGGCTGGCTCAAGAAGCCGATTGCCTGGATGTTTTTCCCATTGATGATCGTCCTATTGTGCGTTGCGCCGCCGCCCGGACGCATCGCGCCTATGATCTGTCCCGGGACCTGATCAACAACGGCTGTCAGGCGTTGTTGAGCTTCGGCATGGCGGGGGGCTTGAGGGTGGACCTGGAGCCGGGCGCCATGATCATTGCGTCAAAAGTCGTCGGCCCGGTGGGGCAGGCGTATGAAACGTCGAAGCCGTGGTTGGAAGGTGTCCGGGAAAGCCTCGGCGAAGAGGCGACCACGGCAATCATCGCCGGGTCCGACAAGGTTATCGCGACGCCTGCGGACAAGCGGAACCTGGCCGTGAAATGGGACGCCGCCCTCGTCGATATGGAAAGCCACGCCGTCGCTACCGCCGCCGAGGAAGCCGGGATTCCGTTTCTGGCGATCCGAGCCGTCGCCGACCCCGCCGACCGCGCTATTCCGGCCTGGGTCACGGGGAAAATTTCTGAAAACGGCAGGCCCAGTTATGGCGCCATCCTTGCCGGGCTGGCAACCCATCCCTGGGAATTGCCCGGACTGTTGCGGTTGAAAAGCGACAGCAACCGGGCGCTCCGGTCCTTACGCCGCGTTGCTGGCCGTCTTGGACCCTTGTTCGGTCTCAAGTAAGGCTTCTTGCTCGGCCTTTTTCTGGCTGAGCGTCTTGATCAGACCTTCGAAGATAAATTCAGCTGGGCGCTGGTTGTCCAGCGGAATTTCCGCCACCATCGGTTTTTCGGTTTCGACACCCTTGAGGGATACGCCGAGCGCCTTCAGCGGATGCGAGGTGACGTC
>DASCOC010000017.1:0-2827 GCA_036011805.1 Rhodospirillales bacterium | reverse complement strand
AAGTCACCGGCGACGGGCTGGATTACGCGCTCGCCGTCCTTGGCATCGAAGACGACGCGCTGCGCCAGCGTTTGATGGATATTTACATGCGCCTTGACGCCTATCCCGAGGTCAAGGACGTGCTGACCACATTGAAGGCGGGAGGCCTCAAGACCGCCATTCTTTCCAACGGCTCGCCTAAGATGCTGGCCGCGGCAGTCGAAAACGCCGGCATTAATGAGGTCCTGGACGATACCTTTTCCGTCGATTCCATCGGCATCTACAAACCCCACCCCAGCGTTTACCAGATGGCGGTAGATGGCTTGGACGTTAGCCCAGAGCGTATCTACTTTATGTCGTCCAATGCCTGGGACGCGGCGGCGGCGGCCAATTTCGGATTCCGGGTGGTGTGGGTGAACCGTTTCGGCCAGCCCCAGGAACGCATTCCGGGCGACCCGGAACAGGTCATCAAAACCCTGGAGGCCCTGCCCCCGCTTCTGGGGTTTTAATGGACGACACAGACGCCACAGAATATCGCGAGGGCTGGTTCACGTCCCAGGACGGACTCAGACTCTATTTCCGTGATTACAGCGGTCCTGAGAAAGGATCTGCGACGCCAGTGCTTTGCCTTCCAGGCGTCACCCGCAATTCAAAAGACTTTGCACGGCTGGCGGAGAGGCTGTCGGCCCGGCACAGGGTGATCTGCCCCGATTTCCGAGGCCGCGGCCGTTCCCAGTACGATCCGGACTGGAACCATTACATTCCTCCCACCTATGCCGACGATGTCCGGCATTTACTGATTTCCCTCGGCATCCACCGGGTACATGTCATCGGCACCTCGCTGGGCGGCATCGTCGCCATGGTGATGGCGGTGGCGATACCCTCAGTCCTTGCCAGTGTCGTGCTCAATGATATCGGACCGGAAATCGGTTCTAGTGCGTTGTCGTCGATCATGGATTATATGAAGGACGATACCCCCCTTGCCGATTGGGACACCGCCGCCGGGCACGTCCGCGCCGCTTATTTGCCCAATCTTCCCCGTGGCACCCAGGACGACTGGATGGAGATCGCGCGGCACACCTATCGGGAAAACGCCGACGGCATGCTGGTCCACGATTGGGATTATGCCATCGTCAAACAGTTCGAGCAGGCGATGTCCCGCCGCTTTGATCTTTGGCCGCTGTTTATGGCCCTTGGCCGGGTGCCGGTGTTGTGTGTGCGCGGCGCCTTGTCCAGTATCCTAAGCCAGCAAACGCTGGACCGGATGAAAGAAGCGATGCCCGCCATGACCGCCGTGACCGCCGAGGATTGCGGCCATCCGGCCCGTCTGTCCGAGAAGAATGTATTGGAGGCTATCGATGCCCACCTCGCCTGAATCTGATGTACCTGTACAGGCGCCCACCTTTGCCGATGTGCAATCGGCGGCCCAACAGATCGCCGGCCACGCCATCCTGACGCCGCTTCTGGAAAGCCCACTTCTCAACGAACGCCTCGGCGGACGGTTACTGGTCAAGGCGGAATGCCTGCAACTGGGCGGTGCGTTCAAGTTCAGGGGCGCCTATAACCGGATTTCCAGGCTCGATGAGGCGGAACGAAAAGCCGGCGTCGTCGCCTTTTCTTCCGGTAACCATGCCCAGGGCGTTGCCCTGGCGGCGCAAATGCTGGGCGTGCCCGCGACCATCGTCATGCCTACCGACGCGCCTGATATAAAACTCGCCAACACCCGCGCCTACGGCGCCGATGTGGTGCTGTACGACCGGGACAAGGAAAACCGCGCCGATATTGCAAGGGCACTGGCCGCGGATAAGGGCGCGATCCTGGTGCCTTCCTATGACGATCCCTTCATTATCGCCGGGCAGGGAACGGTGGGCCTGGAACTGGCGGCCCAGGCAAAGGAAATGGATGCGCGCCCGGATGCGGTGATCGCGCCATGCGGCGGCGGTGGTTTGATTTCCGGGTGTGCTTTGGCGCTGCGCCACGAAATCCCGGACACCGAAATTTATATCACCGAACCCGATGGCTTCGATGACACCGCCCGCTCACTTGCCGCCGGCACCCGTGTGGCCAATGAGGCAAACGCCAAGTCCTTCTGTGACGCGCTGTTATCGCCGATGCCGGGCGAAATGACGTTTTTCATCAATCAACAGCTTTTGGCCGGGGGCTTTAGCGTCAGCGACCACCAGACCGCCCAGGCCATGAAGGCGGCGTTCCAGTATATGAAGCTGGTGGTGGAGCCCGGCGGCGCCGTGGCCTTGGCGGCGGCGTTAAGCGGCGCTTACGACTGCCGGGATAAAACGGTGGCGGTTATATGTTCGGGGGGAAACGTGGATGCGAAAATATTCGCAGACGCAATTATGCTGGATGACCCCCTGGTGGATAAAAGCTAACTTGATGCGGCCGCTTTGGTGTCTTCTTTATTTTCGCCGGCGTTTGCGGCGCCGCCGCCTTCCTTGATCTTGGCAAGGCGGCGATTAGCGTCATCGGAGCCGAAGACGTTGACCTTACCGTCGCTGGTGGCGGACTTTTCGACCATGCGTTTACAATGGCCTTCTAGGAAGGCGCCGGTTTCGATGGCCAGGTTCTCATGCAGGATTTCACCGACCACGTGCGCGGTTTTGGCCAGGTTGACATCGCGGGATTTAATTTGGCCGTTAATGTTGCCGTGAACGTTTACGGTTTCGGCGACAACCTCGCCTTTGATTTGGGCGGTCTCGCCAACCATCAGAGACTTGGTGCGGATGTCGCCGTCGATGGAGCCGTCCACCTGGATTTCACCTTCGCAGCTCAGGTCGCCGACAATCTTGAGATCGGCGCTGATGATCGAGGGTGGTGACGGTTTACGTGCAGG
>DASCOC010000016.1:0-30169 GCA_036011805.1 Rhodospirillales bacterium | reverse complement strand
TAGGTAAGGTCGTCATTCAATTCAATTTTTTTCGATTTCCGGATTAACCCGACTTGTTCCTTGGCCTCGATGTCCACCTGCAGGCCATCGGAGCAACGGTTCGTGTTGGAGATAACATACAAGCATACTGCGGCATGGTCATATTCGAAATCGACATGGGGCTAAGAAAATTATGAATTTTTGTTGGACCTGTAGGCCCTCTACGGTTTTTGCCCGACAGGAAGATACCGATGGAGGTGGGTAATGGATAACGGAATCTGGGCGACCTGGTACGATTTAGCCGACGACGCCAATGACCCCGGGCGGGACGCCTTCATCGATTGGCTGCACGGAAATTACCTGCCGGAAATACAGGGCCGGGCGGGCATCGCCTGGGCGGCGCATTACCAGATTACCGGCGGTGGTGCGAATATGCAGGCCATCCATGACCGCCTCGTCCACGCCGAGGATGAAAACGTCGGCACCGGTACTCAATACCTGATGCTGGTCGGCGCCGCCTCACCGCATGTTTTTGCCGACCCCCGCATCGACGAATGGGAACGCGGCCTGCCTGAGCCGGCAAAAGGCATGCTGGCACGCCGCATCGGAACAAGGACCTGCATTTTCACCACGGAAGAATTCGTCACCGGCCCCGAATATGACGCTCGGCCCGCCGGATCGACCCCCGGCCCGGCGATCCAGATGGGCAGTTTCCGGACCCGGTCCATCGACGATGAATTTGATCTGGCGGCTTGGTACGCGCAATACAGGCTTCCCAACATGTCACGCATGCCGGGCTGCATCGCGACCCGCAAACTGGTCTCCGTCGCCGGCTGGGCGAAGCATTCCGTGATGTACGAATTTACCTCGCTCGACGCCCGTCAGCAGCATTTCCAGAACCATGAATCCCTGGCCCTGGACGATACCGAATGGACCAACAAGATCATCACCTACACCATCCACGCGCCGGGTTCCCCCAGCGTCGGTAAGCGGCTGTGGCCCCCAGTGGACAAATGAGGTGGACGACTGAGTTGGAAGAATGAGCCCGCGGAAATAGGCTGCAAAAATAAAAGGGCGCCCCTGACGAAGGGGCGCCCTTGGAGTTGGAGCATTTGAAACGTTATTTACCGGCTAGGCTCTTGACCAGTTCCTTATACGCCACGCTCTGTTTCGGGCGCATTTTTTCGTATTCTTCGCCAGGAATGAAATCGGTGATTTCACCGATCGCCTTGATCAGGCGCTTATAGGTCTTGAAGCCCTGGATATCTTTCATGGCTTTGCGCAATTTCGCCAGACGGTCCGCCGGGATGCCCCGGGGTGCCATCAAGATACGGCGCATTAGCCCCAGGCCTTCGCTGTAGCCCAGATCCTTAAAGGTCGGCGCGCCGGGGAACGAGGTCTTGGAGCCGGCACTGATCAGGACACGCACATTTTGCTTCTGGCCCAGGATGGTGGACTTGAACTGCATGGTGAAATCGGCTTCGTCGGCGAGGAATCCGCGCATGGACGGTCCGCCGCCCTTATAGGGCACCATGGTGATCTTGCCGGCGATGCCTGATTCTTTGAACAGCTGCAGCGCAGGCGTATGGGTGGCACCCCAGTTGCCGCTGTGGGCGAACTTCAGCTTGCCGGGGTTGGCCTTCGCGAAGCTGACCAAGTCACCCCACTTTTTGAACTTGCTGGAGGATTTCACGATCACCGAGAAGTTGCCGGAATTCAACTGCGCAACGGTGACAAAATCCTTGGTCGTGTTGTAGGGCAGCTTCTTCACATGCTGCTGAAGCTGGTCATAGTAATTGTGGGTGAAAATCAGCGTATAGCCATCCGGCTTCGCCTTGGCCGCGGCGGCGGTGCCGACTTGACCCGAAGCACCCGGCATCAGCTTCACAATCAGCGCGTTGCCGAGATATGAAGGAATAACGCTGGTGAAGACGCGGGCGTTGCGGTCATGCGACCCACCCGCCCCTAATGGCAGGATGAGGGTAATGGGTTTATCAGGGTATTCAGCTTTGACGCTGCCAACCCCAAGTCCCAAGACTAGAGCTGCCCCCAAAAACATCAGTGAAATCTTACGGAACGTCATCGTGGAATCTCCCTGTGGTTCTCTTCTGTTTAAAAACGGTTATTGGTACGATCTTTTATTAACGTAAATAGTACGGGCAACGGGCTATGAAAGAAAATTCGTAATCAATCTGATTCTATGACGAAATCTCATCGGCAAGCCCGTCGGTCAGTTCACGCCGCAATCGCGTGCTTCTTCGCCACATCAAATACGTAAGCACCGGCGTGCCCAGGATAATGACGGCGGTGATCGGGCGCTCGACGAAGAGGTAGTGCAGCATATTTCCCTGTGCCAGGACCGTGGTTTGGCCGAAGGAATATTCCAGGATCGGGCCCAGGATGAAGCCCATCGCCATCGGCGTGACATCGAAATGAAGTTTCCTGGCGATGTAGCCAAAAGCGCCGAAGAACACCAGCACGCCCAGGTCGAAGGGCTGGCCGCGGAAGACCCAAGTACCGGCGAAGGCGAATACCAGGGTCAGCGGCAGCAGGAAGGATTTGCGGATGGTCACGATCCTGGCGAAGAACGGGATGCAGAAGTAGCCGATGAAGAGAAACAGAACATTGGCGACAATCATCGACACCAGGATGGCGAAAACCAGGGGGCCTTGTTCCTCCATCAACAGGGGGCCGGGGCGCAGGCCCTGGGCGATGAAGGCGCCGACCAGGATGACCGTCAGGTTGTCACCGGGAATGCCTAGGGTCAGCAGCGGAACCAGGGTTGGGCCGTTGACCGCGTTGTTGGCGGCTTCGGCGGCGGCGACGCCTTCCAGTTCGCCCTTGCCGAATTTTTCCGGGTGGGGCGAGGCGTTCTTGGCCGCCGCATAGCCCATGAACGCGGCGACAACCTGGCCGACGCCCGGAATCATGCCGATGCTGGTGCCGATCCCGGTAGACCGGATGATGGTTCGCCCGCAGCTCTTGAATTCGGCCCAGGTCAACCGCGCCCCGGTGATCTTCAGATCGGACGCCTTGATGAGCTGGCCCGCCTTACGTTCGATTCCGATGAAGATTTCCGGCAGGGCGAAGACGCCGATCAACATCGGCAGGAAGGGAATTCCCGATTCGATGGAGGTGATACCGAACGAAAAACGTGACAGCGCGCCAATCGGGTCCTGGCCAACCATGGCGAAGAACAGACCCACCGCCAGCATCAGCAGGCCCTTGACGAAGACACCGCTGGATGTCGCCGAGATCACGATCAACGCCAGGAAGATAACGGCGGCCAGTTCGGGCGGCCCCATCATCAGCGCGACAACGGCGATCGGGCCGATCAGGGCGATGGTGATGATGTCACTGGCCAGATCGCCGCTGACCGAAGCAAACAGGGCCATTTCAAGCGCCTTCCTGGCCTTTCCCTTCTTGGTCAGGGCGGGGCCGTCGAAGGTCGTCGCCACCGCGGCGCCGGTTCCCGGCATGGAGACCAGGATGGCGGGGATGCTGCCGCCATAGATGCCGCCCTTATAGACGCCGATCAGGAACGGAATGCCCAACAGCGGATCGAGAAAGAACGAGACCGGCAGAAGGATCGCCATCGCCATCAGCGTGGTGAATCCCGGCAGCGCGCCGACGAACATGCCAAGGAAAAGCCCGACCGATATGTAAAGGTAGGTATCCAGGCGCAACGCCAGGCCAACACCCTCAACGAATGATTCAAACATCCAACATCCCTATTCCGCTTTTGTTATTGAACTCGAACACCAGCCCTCCCTATATCAGCGACCAATGGGTCAGCGGATAGATGTCGATGGGAAAGGGCGGAAGCTCGACCAGAAGCACGCGCCGGAAAAGGAAGAAAAGTGTCATCGGGATGCCGATGCTGACCCCGGCCGTGAGATAGTAGTTCCGGTTGCCGAAATAGGTCGACATCACGGTAATCATGGCGGCGCTGCCGAGCACGAAGCCGATGTTGACCATCAGGAACACGTAGGCCGCCATCATAGCCAGCGTAATGCTCACGTTGGTGACCGCCTCGCGGTCGAGATCGCGCAATTCGTTCCTTTGATCAATAGAAAAACTTTTTGCGAGAAGCCAGATGCCCAGAATTAGAAACGAAGACGCCACCATTTGGGGAAACAATTCCGCCGACAAATTCGACTGGCTGCCGGCCAGAACGATCAACGGCTTATCGATATGGAATGGGATTAGCAGAAACAAGGTGATGGCGAAGGTGATGAAGAAAGCCGCCGCCACCGTGTTGAAGTTGACCCTTTCTTTCAATCCCACCTGTTGATTCCCCCTGTTATAAGCCGTTTGGCTTATTACTATTTCCCGGTTTAGACCGGGGCCGCCTCGGTAACATCACGCGTGTTCATAGGCAGCGTAACCGGCTCATTGCGTTCCGCCGACAGGTCGGCGGCCATGTAGACCTCCATCACCTTGCGGGCCTGTTCGGGCGTCACCATCACCGGGCGGTCATAGCTGACGGCTTCCAGGAAATGAATCGTTTCATTGTGCATGGGGCCGGCGAATACATGTTCCACCTGTTCGCCGGGCATCGTCGACATCGGATGAACGATGCCGCCGTCCATGGTCGTCAGCATAACGTCTTTGTGGCTGTCGTCGATCATCAAGGCGCCCTTGGAGCCGACGAATTCGATCGTCGTGGTCGAGAAATTGGGATACGCCGGCGGCATGATCCAGCCGGCGCCGACGGTCAAAACCGTTCCATCGTCCATGGTCACGACGATCCACATGCAATCCTCGACACCATGGGTCGGGCGCATCACCTTGTTCACGGCTTGCGCATAAACGCGGATCGGTTTCGCCGGTTCCAGACACCAGAGAACGAAGTCCAGGTCGTGGGTGGCCTCCATGGCGGCAGGGGAAAGCTTGATCCGGCCACCGATCTTGTTCCCCAGATTACGGCTGATATGGCGGCTGACCAGGGCGCTGACGGGATCGCCAAGGGTACCGTCGTTGAGGCTCTTTTTCACATAGGCGAACTTCGGATTGAAGCGTTGTGAATAGCCGATGGTGAATTTCAGGTCGTTGTCGTTGGCCAGATCGACCAACTCATCGGCTTCTTTCAAGGTTAGGGAAATCGGTTTTTCCAGAAAAACGTGCTTACCCGCCTGCAGGCATTCCAGGGCCATGGGATAGTGGGTGATTTCCGGGGTCGCCGAAATAATAAAGGTGTCGATGGCATCGATGGCCAACAGGTCCTTATAATCCGTCGTCGCCGTCTTCGGCCCGGTTTCCTCGACCACTTCGTCAAGACGCTGTTGATTGATTTCGGCAATATGCAACTCATCCACCAGCCCACTGTTGGCGCAGGTGTTGGCACGAATGCCACCACACCAGCCGGTCCCGATGACGCCGACATTAATCCGTTTCATTATTGTTTTTCCTTACTGTCCATAATCACCCGCCTCGATTTCTCGAAGGATCGAGTTCCAGGGTGCATGCTAAGAGTTACTTTGTATGAAATAAAATTCAAAATAAGGCTTATAATATGCTAGTATTGCATAATAGTGAAGCACCGGTTACGCTACGCCGATCTTGAGCCTGGGAAATACCAACATGAAATTGAGGCAACTGGAAGCCCTACGCGCCGTTGTCGCCAGCGGCACCACGACCCAGGCTGCGGATTTGCTGGGCCTGACTCAATCGGCGGTCAGCCGCCTGATTACCCAATTGGAAAGCGAGCTGGGCCTCAACATTTTCGACCGCCGTCATGGCCGCTTGCGGATCACGCCGGAAGGCCAGCATTTCTATGACGTCGTCAAAAAGCTGCTGTCGGGCATCGACCAGATCACCGCCACGGCGCGTGACATTCGCACCCTGAAGACCGGCGCGCTGAGAATTATCGCGATGCCGGCGCTGGCCTACGGGCTGTTGCCTCAAACCATCACCACCATCAACAAACGATTCCGGCAAATCAAAATTTCCGTGGAAATGGGCACCCGGCTGGATGTCGAGGAAGGGGTGGAAAGCGCGCAATTCGATTTCGGCATCGCCACCCTGCCCATCAACCGCCAGGGCATTGAGGTGGAACCGCTGTTCACCGCCGATGGGGTGTGCGTCCTGCCCAAGGGCCATGATCTGGCCAAGAAATCGGAAATCGTCGCCGAGGATCTCGCCGATCTTCCCTTTATCTCGATGAATTCCGGCTCCTTGCTCCGCTACCAGACCGACGAGTTATTCGGACGCTTGGGAATCCACCGCACGCTCAGCGTCGAGGCACCGTCTACCTTGTTGGCGACGAACCTGGTGGCCAAGGGCCTGGGCGTTTCAATCGTCCATTCCTTCATTGCCAAGGCCTATGGTGAGCAGGTCATTTCAAAACCCTTCACGCCGACGATCCGGTACGAATACGGATTGCTTTTTCCGACCGCCCAGACCCGGTCGCAAATCACCAATGCGTTCGTCGAATCGCTGCGCGAAGATCTAAAAGCCGCCTAACGCCGTCTTTAATCAGGCCGGCACCCAGCGGACGACGCCGGCGACCCCGTCAACGGCGACCTGGCCGCCATCCGGAATTTTGTTGGTGGCGTCAAGCACACCCAGAACCATGGGGATGCCGCGTTCCCGCGCCAGCGAGGCCAAATGCGTGGTGCTGCCGCCAAGTTCCGCGACGACGCCGGATACCTTGGGCAGCACCTGGCTGATTGCCGGTCCGGCAACCTTGGTCACCAGGACATCGCCCGGCGCGACCCGGCCGAGCTCACATTCGCAATTGATGACGCAGGCCCGGCCGGTGCCCCAGCCGACGCCGGCCGCTTGCCCTTTCATGCCGGGATGGCGTTCCCAGATTTGATCCGGCACCGGCGCCGCTTCCGTATGCAGAGGACGGGCTTGCAGCATCTTGATGCCGGCGTCGTCCATCGCCCATTCGATTTCGACGGGTCCGCCCTTCAAGTCTTCCGCCACTTTCATCATCGCGCCCAGCTCCTCTGCTTGCGCATCGCTCAGGCACGGTTTGGAGACCTCGTCCTCGGCAACCGCTTTCGTCGTCGGGGCGGCATGGTGGGTGCAGTGGATGGTATGGCTTTTGCGGCCAGTCTGCATGTCGACAAGCTTTCCGTCTTCGCTCAGGTCATAGCGGTCCGGCACCACTTCACCCTGGGCAATGGATTCGCCAAGGCCCCAGGTCGCGGTCACCGACATGCCGCCGTCGGCGGTCTGGCTGATGCCGCCGCCCGACGCGATCGCCTGAACCAACGGCTGCACCAGAACCGACATCGCCGTATCGATGGCCTTGATGTTTTTGCTTTCCATATAGCGAAGCGCACGCGACGACCACAACGCCCCCCAGCAAGCATGCACCGTGGTCAGGAAATCTTTTTCATTGTCGATGCCAAGATAGGTCTGAAACTGTCCGGCGAAAGACGACCCTTCGGTGTCTTCCATCAGCGAAGACGACCGCACCGCCACCAACATGCCGGCGTCCCCGGTTAAATCCCGGTACGCCTGGATCAGGGGCTTTTTGATTTCGTCGATCATCGGCGCGTCGAACATGGCAATCCTGATCTGCGATATAAATGGCCGGGCATCGAAGAATTCCAGGCTCACGGCTTTTTCCGCGACCTCGGTTAAGCCCAAGGCCTCGACCTGGGCCATGTAGGCCTGGGCACTGAGGCAAAACCCGCCCGGCGTCGGCAGGCCGGCATGATCCAGCATCGCCTGATTGGCGGCCTTGGGGCCGAACCGGCCGGCGTCTTCCGCGGCCGGGTCGGACAAGTTGACGATATAGTCGCTGGCTTCGCTCATGGCATTCCTAAAACCGGGCCTAAAACCGGGTATCCCTAAAACCATATTTCTAAAAGCGGGCGGCCCGGACTGAGTTCAGCCCGAGCCGCGCCGGAAATATACACCGCAAACCGGCGCAGGTTACACCGGCGCAGGTTACATCGGGTCGACGACCGTGATCTTCTCGACCGGGAAGTTGGAAATGATCTCGACTTCGTCGTTGTGGACGATCAGCATCTCCTCGATCCGGACACCATACTGATACGTCTTGCCGTGCTGAGTCTCGAGCGCGAAGACCATGCCTTCCTTGATCTCGATCGGGTGATCCAGCGACCAAATCCGCGAAATCACCGGCGGATCGTACTGGGCCAGGCCGAGACCATGGCCCCACAGGTTGGCCGCCGCCTGGTCTTCTTCGTCGTAGCCCCAGGCTTCTTTCGCCGACGGCCACTTCGATGCGATTTCCTTGGTCGTGGTGCCGACCTTCACCGCCTCGATGGAATCATACAGCCAGCCCAGCGCTTGTTCGTAGGTGTCGTTCATTTCCTGGGTCGGCTCCCTGCCGACGCAGTAGGTGCGGTAGTAGCACGACTTGTAGCCGTTCCAGGTCAACGCCGCCAAATCCATGAACACGATGTCGCCCGGCTGGATGATACGGTCGGTGAAGTTACGCCAGTTCGGCCAGGTGTTGGGGCCGGACGAAACGATCACATCCTCGACGTCTTCCATGCCGGGAATATTAAACAGAAATTGCATGATGTGCGCGGTCACCTGGTTCTCGGTGATGCCGGGCTTCAGGAACTTCATGGTTTCCCAATGCGCGGCATCGCCGATGGCGGCGACGATGCGCATGCACTCCTGTTCATCGACGTTCTTG
The DNA here is from genome assembly GCA_036011805.1 of Rhodospirillales bacterium. Taxonomy (GTDB): domain Bacteria; phylum Pseudomonadota; class Alphaproteobacteria; order Rhodospirillales; family Casp-alpha2; genus Casp-alpha2. Next base: position 21,561 of record DASCOC010000016.1, on the reverse strand, counting down.
ATCGACCGCGCCTCCATCATCGCCGACATGCCGTCGGCCCATTCGAGGCCGGCTTTCTCGAACGCGCCGATCATGTTGATGTCGATGAAGTCGACGCCGAGCTTTTCACCGGCGACGCCGAAGCGTTTCATTTCTTCGACGATGGCGTTGGTGAACTTGGTGACCTGTTGTTCGGACGCGCCACCGGCGGCGCCTTTGATCCAGGCATAGGAATAGCGAATGTTTTCTTCCGGAATCCACGGCGAATGGCGTGAGATCTGAGCACCGATATCGCCTTGTTCAAACAGGACAGGGGCCGCGTCGCCACACAACAGCGCATACCGGAGGCCGGGTTTAAGGCGGTTCCAACCCGGTGTCAGGGTGCTGGTGATGTAGCGACAGTTTTCGTCGTACATGCACAGCATGGCGCCCAATCCATGGGCCTTCATGCGCGCGCGGGCGCTTTCTAATCTGTAAGTACGCAGGCGGTCCCAGTTAACCTTCTGCTGCCAGTCGGTTCCGGTGATGCCGAAATTCGCGGTGCCGTGCCTCATGATATCCCCCTGCCTTTGGTGGTTGGCAATTGCTCATAAAAATTGGGATTTGGTTATGCCCAGTAATTCGTTGGCGCAAGCGTAGCAGGTTGCCAAAAAAAAACGCAAGACACTCCGCCCGCCAATTTGATGCTAATTTCTCATTGCCATAGGCAAATTTGGAATTTTAAATCATACCCAGTTACTTCTAGTGTCTGCGCTGTATAATAATGCGGCGTGCGTCAAACTCTGGGAGACGCATATCCGAAACAACCCTAATGATAATTCTATACTCAGGAGTTTACTTTCATGACCGATAAACCGTGGGAAACAGATAACTGGTTCACCAGTTCCTGGAACTTCGAAGATGAAGTGACGGCAGATTTCAAATTCCCCGACAACATCAAGATTCATGACGTCACCCTTCGCGACGGCGAACAACAAACCGGTATTGCCTTCAGCAAGGATGACAAGCTTCGTATCGCCGAGGGCCTTGCCGAGGCCGGCATTCATCGGATTGAGGCCGGGTTGCCGGCGGTCTCCAAGGATGATTTCGATGCCATTTATGAAATCAACAAGCGCGATCTCGGCCCGGAAATTTATTCCTTCTGCCGCTGCATGAAAGGCGACATCGACGCCTCCGTGGACTGCGGCGTCAAGGGCCTGATCATGGAGGTCCCGGCCAGCACCCACCTGATCGAGCACGCCTATAAATGGCCGCTGGAAAAGGCCCTGGAACTGTCCATCGAAGCGACCGCCTATGCACATGAAAAGGGCCTGGAAGTGGTGTTCTTCCCGATCGATTTCTCGCGCTCGGAAATCAACTGGGTGATGGATTTGATCCTGAAGGTGGCGGACGAAGGCCACATGGACGCGCTCGCCCTGGTCGATACCTTCGGCGTCGTCTCCCCGCACGCCATGCAGTACTTCGTACAGCAGGTGCAAAAACGGATTCCCGAGGGCACCCGCCTGGAAACCCATTTTCACCAGGATTTCGGCATGGGCGTCGCCAACACCATCATGGCGCTCGCCGAAGGCGCCGAGGTTGTCCATTCCACGGTCCTGGGTCTCGGCGAGCGCGCCGGCAACGCACCGACCGAAGACGTCGCCATGGCGTTGCTGACCATGTACGACATCGACATCGGGCTTAACTATGACAAGCTCTATCCGCTGTCCAAACTGGTCCAGGAAATTGCCGGCGTCGAAGTGCCGTCCAACCGTTCGGTGGTCGGCGATCAGCTGTTCCAGGTCGAATCCGGCATCATCGCCAACTGGTTCAAGAACTGCGGCATCGAGCACCAGACCGAACTGTTCCCGTTCAGGCCGGAATTCGTCGGCCAGGAGACGGCGGATGTCGTCATCGGCAAGGGCAGCGGCATGGACACCGTCAACATCTGGTTGGAACGGCTGCAAATTCAGGCCAGCGAAGAACAGACCATGGCCATCCTGGCCGCCGTTAAGGCTTCCGGTTTGAAAAAGAAAGACCTGTTGACGGTCGATGAATTCAAGGCCATCGCCAACGACACCATCGCCGAGGTGGCCTAGTAATTTTATGGATCAGGGCTTGATAAAAAGACCTCAAGAACCAACCTGTTCCATAAGGTAAAGACATACCGCCGGCGCCGCGGGAAATGCCCCGGATTGGGATGTTTTCCGCGGCGTTTGGTTTGAAAGGGGATCGAAGGTGAAACCTTTTGAATACGTCGCGCCCGCCACCGCCGATGAAGCGGTCGCCATTCTGACCGAGAACAGCCCCGATGCCCGGCTTATTGCCGGCGGCACCGATTACCTTGTCGAACTCAAGCATTCTTCCGGCGTTCCCAAGGTCGTCGTCGACATCTCCGGAATTTCAGAATTCAAAGGCATTGAACTGACCGATCAGGGGCTGCGCATCGGCAGCACCGTCACCCATACGGAAATCATGGAATCCGACCTGGTGGCGGAGCACGCGCCGGCTATGCAGGAGGCGGCACGGACCATCGGCGCCGTACAGACCCGTAATTTGGGAACCCTGGGCGGCAATCTTGTTACCTGCGTGCCGTCCATGGACAGCGGCCCGGTGCTGATCGCGCTCGACGCCTTTGTCACCATTGCCGGGCCCCAAAGCCATACTGAGGGCAGGAAGACGATGACGTTAGCTGAATTTTTCGTCGGCCCGCGCAAAACGGCGCTTGAACCCGACGAATTGCTGGTCGATATCGTGGTGCCGACGGCCATGCTCGGGCGCGGCTGTTCGTTCCGCAAGTTCGGGCTGCGCAAGGGCCAAGCCCTGGCCCTGGTCAACGCCGCCGCCAGTCTCGATCTCGATGCCGGCAACATCGCCGATATACGGATTGCGCTTGGCGCGGTGGCGCCGACGGTAATCCGGGCGCCAAAAGCCGAAAAACTGCTCAACGGCAAGGCGCCTACCGATGAACTTTTCGCCGAAGCCGGCGACATCGCGGCGACCGAGGCCAAGCCGATCAACGATTTCCGCGCCTCGGCCGGCTACCGGCTGGATTTGATCCGTACCGGCACCAAACGGGTTCTCGCCGAGGCGCTTGAGCGCGCCCAGCGTTAAGCAATAAAGAAGGAACGAGTTCGATGGACGTCACGATCAAAGTCAACGGCAAGGAGCGAACCGCCAGCGTTGCCGCCGAAACGACACTGCTTAGCCTGTTGCGTAATTCCTTGGACCTTCCCGGCGCCAAGCTGGGCTGCGATGTCGGCGACTGCGGCGCGTGCACGGTTCTGGTCGACGGCGTGTCGGTCAATTCCTGCCTGATGCTGGCGGCCCAGGCCAATGGCCGCGAAGTGACGACGATCGAGGGATTGGGCGAATACGATCACCTGCACCCCTTACAGGCGGTGTTTGAACAGGCCTCGTCTTTTCAATGCGGTTTCTGCGCGCCGGGCATGATTATTTCCGCCAAGGCGCTTCTCGACGCCAATCCGAAACCGACCGAATATGAAATTCGCGAAGCGTTGGCGGGGAATCTCTGCCGTTGCACCGGCTATACCAAGATCATCGAAGCGATTATGGATGTCAGCGGACAATCTGACAGCCATGTCGGCAACCGGGCCGACAGCAAATCCGCCTGACGCTTAGACAAAAAGGGAAATATCATGGCGCCGAAAGTCGATGTCAAAGAACGCAAAGAATCACTGGAATCCCTGAAGCAAGCGGACGACGGTCCGGTTCCCGCGGTATTACGGGATATCAGCAAGGGATTGCTGCCGCTGACGCCCGAGGTCAACAAGCAGACCCCCGCCGTCGGCCAGCGGGTGACGCGCCCCGACAGCCGCCCCCATGTTCTCGGCAAAACCGTCTACATCGACGACATGTCCTTTCCCGGCATGCTGTATACGAAAATCCTGCGCAGTGAATACGCGCATGCCAAAATTCTCAGCATCGACGTCAGCGAGGCCGAGAAAATGCCGGGCGTGGTGGCGACCCTGACCGGCAAGGAAATCCCCGTCGTCACCTTCGGGCCGTCCTATCAGGACCAACCGCTGCTGGCCGACGATAAGGTCCGCCACATGGGCGACGGTATCGTCGCCGTGGCCGCCGAAACCGAACAGCAAGCCCAAGACGCGCTCGCCAAGATCAAGGTCGAATACGAACCGCTGGAAACCGTTTTCGATCCGTTGGAAGCGATGAAAGACAGCGCCCCGAAAGTTCATGGCGACAGCAACATCTACGCCACCAAGACCATCCAGAAAGGCGACGTCGATAAAGCCATGGCCGAGGCCGATCATGTCTTCGAAGGCCAATTCAAAACCCAAATGGTCGAACACGTGCCGATGGAACCGCATGCCTGCATCGCGCTGTGGGAGCCCACCGGCGGCCTGCATGTCTACTCATCGCTGGGCCGGATCACGCTGGGCCGCGCCGACATCGCGCGCACGCTGGATATGCCCATGAACCGGATTCGCATTACCGCGACCATCGTCGGCGGCAATTTCGGCGGCAAAAACGAAATTACCCTGGAACCGATCCTCGCCTTGTTGGCAAAAAAAACCGGCCGTCCGGTCAAGGGCGTGTTCACGCGCGAGGATGAATTCATCTCATCGACCACGCGCCACCCCTTCGTCATGGATTACACCACCGGCGTCACCAAGGACGGCATCATCGTCGCCCGCAAGGTGCGTATCGTGTGTGACGGCGGCGCCTATTGTTCCTGGAGCGAAACCACGCTGGGTAAGGGCGCCATCCTTTCCGTCGGTCCCTATAACATCGAAAACATCAAGGTCGAGGCGTCGGCGGTCTACACCACCAAGACCACCACCGGCGCCATGCGCGGCTTCGGCGCGCCGCAGGTCTGCTTCGCCTATGAATCCCACATGGACGACATCGCCTTTGAGCTGGGCATCGATCCGCTGGAAATTCGCTTGAAAAATGCCTTCCACGAAGGCTCGGCCAGCCCCACCGGACAGGTCCTGGAAAGCGTCGTGGTCAAGGAATCGCTGGAAACCGCCGCCGAAAAATTCGGCTGGCAGGAAGGCGCTAAATCAACAAACAAGCGTCGCGGACAAGGCGTCGCCTGCATGTGGTATCCCATCGGTTTCACCGTGTTGGCCAACTCCAGCGCCGCCGTGGTCAAGGTCAACGAAGACGGCACCGCCACCGTGCTCACCGGCACCGTGGAAACCGGGCAGGGCTCGCTGACCGTGTTGGGCCAGATCGCCGCCGAGGAACTGGGCATCGCCGCCGACGACATCAAGGTGGTGTCCGCCGACACCGACACCACGCCCATGGACACCGGCGCCATCGCCAGCCGCACCACCTATGTGACCGGCAACGCCATCATGCTGGCGGCGGGAAAAGCCAAAGCAATTCTGTTCGAAACGGCGGCGCCCATGTTGGGCGTGAAAGCAGATCAGTTGGAAGCCCGCGACCGTAAAATCCAGGTCAAGAATTTCCCGCAGAAAGCCCTTTCCATCGGCGACGTCGCCCAACAGGCCCAATTCGTCAACGGGCAGCCGGCGTTAGGCAGCGCGTCCTTCAATCCGCACACCGTGGCCATGGACCCGAAAACCGGGCAGGGCAAGCCCTTCGGCACCTATGTCTACGCCACCCAGATCGCCGAGGTCGAAGTCGATGAGGAAACCGGTGAGGTCGAAGTCCTGCGTATCGTCGCCGCCCACGACTGCGGTACGCCGATTAACCCGGCCCTGGTGGAAGGCCAGGTCGAAGGCGGCATTTCCATGGGCGTCGGCTTGGCGCTGTATGAGGAAATGCTGTTCGACGACAAGGGCAAGCAGATCAACCCCAACCTGACCAACTACATCATGCCGACCAGCCTGGACATGCCGGAGGTTGAGGTCCACATCGTCGATAATTTCGATCCGACCGGACCGTTCGGGGCCAAGGGCGTCGGTGAGCCGACTTCGGTGCCGACGGCGGCCTGCATCATGAACGCCATCTATGATGCCGTCGGGGTGCGCATCACCAGTCTGCCGGCGACGGCCGAGAAAGTGCTGAAGGCGATCCAGGAAAGAGACCAGGCGTCGCCGAAGCAGATCGCGTCCTGATCCCTGTCGTCCGGCTTTATTCCCGATCGGATTGCTGTAAACTTTTCTCCTTCGGTTAAAGAGAAGGGGCAATTTCCATGACGGATACCATCGGCTTTATCGGCTTGGGCGTGCTGGGCTCGGCCATGGCCGGAAACCTGGTCAAAAGCGGGTTCCCGGTCATCGGCTGCGATATCGACCCGGAAAAAATGGCGGCGCTTGAGGACGACGGCGGCCAATCGGCAACCTCGCCCAAGGATGTCGCCGAGCGCGCCGACGTTGTCGTCCTGTGCCTGCCGACGGCGGCGGTGCTGCACGACGTGGTCGGCGGCAAAGATGGGGTCAAGAACGGCGGCAAGGAAGGGCAGATCGTCCTTGAAGTCAGCACCTTTGCCATCGCCGATAAGGAACAAGCCCGCGACACCCTGGCCGCGGCCGGCAAAATCCTTCTCGATTGCCCGGTCAGCGGCAACCGCATCCTGGCCCTGAAAAAACAACTGACGGCGTTTGGCAGCGGCGACGAAGCCGCCTATAAGGCGGTCGAACACGTCATTGACGGGTTCGCGCATCGCAAATTTTACGTCGGCGAATTCGGCTGCGGCATGAAGATGAAATTCTGCGGCAATATCCTCAACCTGGTCCATAACAGCGCCGCCGCCGAAGTCATGGTGCTGGGCATGAAGGCGGGGCTGGACCCGGCATTGATCCACAAGGTGATCAGCGGCAGCGGTTCCAGCTCTTCCATGTTCGAAACCCGGGGCGCCCTGATGGTCAACGAGGAATATGAAACCGAGGGCATGAATTTCTCCATCCCGCTGAAGGATTCGAAGCTGATCACGGCGCACGCCGCCGAACACATGGTTCCCCTTCCCGTCTATCAGGCCGCCTTACAGCCCTATTACGCCGCCGTCGCCCAAGGCCACCATGACGAAGACGCGTCCTCGGTGCTGGCGGCATTGGAACGGGCGATCAATTTCACCCGGCCCAACAAGAAAAAGAAGGATTGAACCGATGGCGTCCGCAAGCGTTATTCCTGCTGAACGCCTAAAGGCCTTTATCGCGGCAGCCTTTGAGGCCGTCGATATCCCGGCGGACGATGCCGACACCATCGCCAATTTGATGACCGGCATCGATCTCAGGGGCCTGGACGGCCACGGCATCTTCCGCTTGCCCCCGACCATTGAGCGTATTAAAGCCGGCGGCATCAATCTTAGGCCCAATATCAAAATCGCGCGGGAAACCGAGTCTACGGCGCTGATTGACGGCGACAACGCGGTCGGTCATCTGACCGTCAACAAGGCCGTGCAGGTGGCCATGGACAAGGCCGAACAATGTGGCGTCGCCTGGGCCGGCACCACCAACAACAACCACGCCGGCGCCGCCTCCATTTACGCGATGATGCCCCTGCAACGCGACATGATCGGCATTTACATGGCCGTCGGCAGCGCCAACCACCTGCCGCCGTGGGGCGGCATCGACATGCTGCTCAGCACTAATCCCATTGCCTGCGCCATCCCCGGATTGGAGGAACCGCCGATCGTGATGGATATGGCGACCACGGTGGCGTCTTACGGCAAGGTCAAAATGGCGGCCGACCGCGGCGAGACCATGCCGGAAGGCTGGATGATCGACGCCGAAGGCAAACCGCTCACCGATCCGACGCGGATGAACGACGGCTTCCTGGTGCCCATCGGCGGCTACAAGGGGTATGGCCTGGCGCTAATCATCGGGCTATTGGCCGGCACCCTGAACGGCGCCGCCATGGGCGAGGACGTCGTCGATTTTAATGCCGATTTTAAATCCCTGACCAATACCGGCCAACTCATCATCGCCTTCGACATCAAGGCCTTCGCCGATGTTGAAACGTTCAAGCGCAACGTCGATATCGTCATCCGCTCCATGCAGGGTTCGGCGACACTTCCCGGTTTTGACCAGGTCATGGTACCGGGGCAGCAAAGCCATGAAAAATCGGAACGGTTCACGCGTGACGGCATTCCGGTGGCAGCACCCCTGATGGCGCGGCTGGATACCCTGGCCGCCGAGCTGAAGATCGAGCCGCTCATCTAAACCAGCACCGTCAGCAGCACCGCCAACGTCAGCATCGATAGGGTGGACGAAATCACCACCGCCGATGTCGCCCTGGCCAGATAGACCTCATAATGATGCGCCAAGTTGAAGACATTGGCGCCGATGGGAGCTGCCGCCATCAGGGTCGCGACGGCCAACACAACCGGTTCCAGGTCAAACACATAGTGGCCCAACAGCCACACCGCCGCCGGATGAACGAACAGCTTGAAGGCGACCATGGTCAGGCTTTCACTCAATGCGCCGCCGATCCGGTATCCGGCCAGCGATGCGCCAAGCGCGAATAGCGCCGCCGGCGCCACCGCCTTACCCATCAGATCGGCAAAAATATCCACCGGCCCCGGTAAACCCAGACCCGTCAACGCCCAGGCAAAGCTGATCGCCAACGCGATGATGACGGGATTTTCGATGGTTCCCCGAACCGCCGACATCAGCACCGCCCCGGCGCCGAGTTGGGAAGCCTGCCTACGGCCACGGCCGATTTCGATAAAGATGATGACGACGGGAAATAAAAAGACGGTGTGAAAGGTGATGATCAACAGCACCGGGATCATGCCGTTGTCGCCGAATACGGTAAAAACAATCGGCAATCCCAACAGAACCGAATTGGAATACATCCCCCCCATGCCCAGGATCCCCAGTTGATCCAGGGGCAACTTGAACACCGCCCGGCCGAACAGCACCGAGGCCGTAAAAACAACAACACAACCGCCGTAATAGGCCAGCAAGACACTGAGATCATTGAGGCCGGGCAATTCGTTACTGACGACGATGCGGAACAACAACGCCGGGATGGCGAAATACAGGATAAAGGTCATGATGCCCTTGATGCCTTCGTCGCTAATCAGACGGAAGCGCCCGGCACCGTACCCGCAAAGGATAAAGCCGAAGATCGGCAAAAGAATTTCGATAATGATTCGCATTTTTCGGAAACTTATTAATTATGCATTTGTGGCATAGGTAAAACAATTTTTTGAATTGTATTTCATAGGGTTAAGCCCTTACCATAAATGCTCTAGACCAAAATAATAGACATTTTCTTTTTAGTGGGAGGCGTTTTATGAACAAAAATATCGGCAAAACCAGGGCCTTAGGGCTGGCCGTAGTTGCGGCCTCGGTCATGTTGCTGCCGGGGACGTCACAGGCGGCGTGGCCGGAACGGCCGATTACCGTCGTCGTCATGTACGGCGCCGGCGGCGGCACCGATACCGTTATCCGCACCATCACGTCGGAAATGGCTAAATCCACCGGCTGGACCATTAACGTCATCAACAAGCCCGGCGCGGTTGGCGGCGTCGCCACCAAGTATGTGCTCAACAAAGCCGCCGACGGCTACACCTGGCTGGGCGCGGCCAACTTTAACAAGTTCGTGCGTGTCATGGGCCATTCGAATTCGAAAGCCTGGGAAGACTGGCAGTATTTCAAAGCCGCCAATTCACTAGGCAGCTGGTCGGTGCGCACGGATTCACCGTACAAAAATATGGGCGACATTCTTGCTGCGGCGAAAAAGAATCCCGGCAAGGTCAGTATTTCGACGTCCGGCTCCGGTGGCCTGTGGCAGGAATTGGCGGCTACCGTTGCCGTTGCCGCCGGCATCACGCTGAAATATGTCCCTTATAAGGGCGGCAAGAATGCCACACTCGCCGGGCTCAATGGTGAAACCGACATCGCCGGCGGCGGTGTGCACGAACACATTGAGTTCATCCGCGCCGGTAAATTGCGCCACATCCAGCAAACCGGTTCCGTCGACATTAACGACGCCAAGGCCGGCACGTTGACCTCGGTCGGCAAGTTGGTCCCGGCCGTCAAGGCATCGCTGCCGTTGGGTGGTATCTACAACCTCGCCATCCGTCGCGGCGCGCCGAAAGACGTTCTTCAAAAAGTGCTGAAGGCGTTCACCGCGGCGGCGACATCCGATACCTTCAAGGCGGTTGCCAAGAAGAAGTACTTCACCATCGACGTCCAGTCCGGCGCCAAAGCGGACAAGACCGCCGCCATGATGGAAGTGCTGACGGCCAATACCTTCGCCAAACTGGGCATCAAGGGTTCGGTTCCGGCGTCGAAGCTGGACATTCCTTCGCCTGGCGATTTCGAAAAGTGGTGGCCGCCCAAGGGCTACAAAGCCAAAATGTAAGTTAACTCTGACGTAATTGTCACTCTCCTCTCCGGGTGGACTGTATTTGCGAATACGGTCCACCCGGTTATTCTGTCTGGCCCCTTTTTTTCCGCTCCCCGCAGCGGAGGGAGGAATTGATTGCAAGACTCCGTTCAAGAAAGCGAACAGAAATCCGTCTTCGTCGGTGAAGAGGACGTAGAGGAGCGTTCAACACCGGGCAAGGACCTGGCCGCCGCAATCGTCATCGGCGCATTGAGCGTTTTCGCCATGGTTCTGGCGCTTCTCCTGGACGTCCCGGTTGACTTTCTGACGGCACCCGGCCTGTTGCCGTTCATCACCGGGTTCACCCTGTTTTGCATGGTTTTCGGCCTCGGCAAGCAAGCCGCCAAGCGAGGTGGCGTTCAAGCCTTGCGTGAAGGCCGCGGAAAACTATTGAAGTCAATGGTCGAAGGCGAAGAAGACCGCCGGTTGTTAATGCTGATCGGCATCGTCGTCGCCTACATCGTTCTGGTCGATGTCATCACCTTCGACCTCCGGTTTCCCACCGCCATATTCACCTTTCATTTTTCCAGTTTTGAATTCGTCTCCATTCCGATATTGACGTCCGTGCTGAAAATATTCTGGAAGGCCACGTGGACGCGTTGCTTGATGGTCGCCTTACCGGTGATTATCGCGCTGGCGTCGGTATTCCGTTACGGGTTTAAAATTCCATTGCCGGGGGCAGGCTGATGGAAATGGGCATCGATTGGAGCCTCATCCGGCTCGCGTTCACCCCTTATATGCTTTGGATCTGCCTGCTCGGCACCACCTTGGGCATCCTGTGGGGCGCCATGCCCGGCCTGTCCACGACCATGGCCATGGCCCTGCTGATCGGGCTTTCCGCCGGCATGGATCAGTATCCCGCGCTGATGTTCATGCTCGGCGTTTATACAGGGTCGGTTTTCGGCGGCGCCATCTCGGCGGTGCTGATCAACATTCCTGGCACACCGGACGCCGTGCCGACCATGATCGAAGGCCATCCGCTGGCCAAGCGAGGCGAAGGCGGGCTGGCGCTCGGCACCGCCATCGCCGCGTCGTTCCTGGGCAACTGGGTCGGGATTCTGCTGTTGATCGCTTTTATTCCGGCGATCCTGCTGTTGGCGCTCAAATTCCGATCCTGGGAAATGTTCCTGCTGGCGATGTGGGGGATTGCCATTTGCGGTTCCATGTCCGCCGGCGAGCGCCCCTTGAAGGGCTGGATTTCGGGATGGGTCGGCCTGATCATCGCCTTCGTCGGGCTCGATCTCATTCACGGTGTACCGCGCTATACCTTCGGGGTCGATATTCTTGAAGACGGCATTAGCTACATTCCGATCCTGATCGGCCTGTTTGGCCTGACCGAGATTTTGCGCGTCCTGCCGCAGAAGGTTCCTTATTCCATTCCCGCCGAGGTCGGCCGCGTGGTGCCGCCGTTCTCGACCTTGTGGAAGTATTCCCGCACGGCGGTTCGTTCCGGGTTAATCGGCACCATCATCGGCGCCATCCCCGGCGCCGGCGCCAATGTCGCGTCGTTCCTGTCCTACGATATCGCCCGGCGCAGGGCCAGCCCGGAAGAGCGCGCCAAATGGGGCAAGGGCAGCTATGAAGCCATCGTCAGCGCCGAGGTCGCCAACAACGCCAATGTCGGCGGCTCGATGCTGCCGACGCTGGCCTTGGGCATTCCCGGCAACGCGGCGGCGGCGGCCATTCTGGCGGCGTTGGAGCTGAAAAACGTGGTCGTCGGCCCGACCATCCAGACCGAAAATCCGGGGCTGATCTATTTCATCTATTTTGCCCTGATCATCGCCAACTTCCTGATGTACGGGATGGCGATCGTGTTGGTGAAACCCTGCGTCAAGCTGTTCAGCCTGCCGCGCACCCTGCTGATGCCCCTGATCATCCCGATCTGCGTGATCGGCGCCTATGCGGTGAACCTGAATTATTTCGATGTCTACATCATGCTCGGCGCCGGGTTGGTTGGATATCTCCTGCACCGGTATGGGTTTCCGCTGGCGCCGATGGTGCTGGCCGTTATTCTGGGGCCGCTGGCGGACGAAAACATGCGCCGGGCACTGTATGTATTCGAGGACAAGACGCTGTGGTGGATTTTGTCCTACAACTGGATCGGCACGATCTTGATCGTTGTCGTGCTGTTCACCTTCTATGACGGCATCTTCCGTAGAGGTAAAACTTAAATCTGAAAGGTAGAGAATGACGGGTAAGAAAAAAGAAATCGGCCTGGCGGTGATCGGCTGCGGCACCATCGGGCGTATCCGCGCCGTGCTGGCCAAGGAATACCCCGGCGTCGGTTGGGTCGGGCTTTGCGATATCAAGGAAGACATCGGCAAGAAACTCGCCGAAGACATCGGCGCCGATTTTTTCACCACCGATTACAATGAGCTGATCAATCGCCCGGAAGTCACCGCGACGATTATCGCCACCGATGAAAACCTGCATTTCGGCCCGACCATGGCCGCCATCGAGCAAGGCCACGACCTGTTCATCGAAAAGCCGCTGGCCACCGAAGCCAAGGAAAGCCTGGAAATATTCAACGCCATCGAGGCCGCCGGCCTGGACGCCGTGGTCGGCTATACGCAGCGCTTTCGCCGCCGCTTCCTGGCCATCAAGGAACGCCTGGTCACCGGCCAGATCGGCGAGACCACCGCGGTCGTCACCCGCGCCTTCATGAACCGGATGGTGCCCATCGCCACCACCCGGCGCACCAACCAGCGTCACAACCTGACGCCGATGGTGGTGTCCGGCACCCACAGCCTGGATATGAGCCTGTGGCTGATGGAAGGCCTGGAGCCGGTATCCGTCTTCGCCCAATCGTCGGACAAGGTGTTGGCCGAACACGGCACCAAGGACGCCACCTTCGGCATTTTCACCATGAACGACGGCACCATCTTCTCCATGAACATTAGTTGGGCCCTGCCGGTGGTGTGGCCGGGCGCCGTTTACGGGCTTGAGATCGGCATCGTCGGCACCAAAGGCGTTATCGACGTCGAAGACACCCACCGCGACCTGGTGATGGCGACGGAGATTTCGCAAGGCGCCGGCTACAGCCCCGAGGGCTACGATCCGGGGTTCGAGCGCCATGTCGAATTCCTGACCAGCTATCCGCCCGGCGACATTTGGAACAAGCAGCTTTGGGGGCCAATGCGCGAGGAAACCAACGCCTGGTACGGGCGCATCTATAACGGCCTGGAAACGCCCCACGCCACCGCCGCGGACGGCCACCGCAACCTGGTCCTGACCATGGCCATGGACCTTTCCGCCAAGCGCGGCGAGATTGTCGAGCTGCCCTGCGACCTCAATGACCTGGGGAAGGGCTAATCCGATGATCGTTGACGAGAGAATTTACACCCTGCACCCCGGCAAGACGGCGGAATATTTGAAACTCTATGAAGCCAAGGGCATGCCGCCTCAGGTCAGAATACTGGGCAACATGCTGGGCTATTTCCAAACCGAATTCGGCCCCTTGAACCAGGTCGTCCACCTGTGGGGTTATGCGACGCTCGAAGACCGGCGCGAACGCCGCGAGAAGCTTTTCCAGGACGAAGACTGGCTGGCCTATCTCAAGGAAATGCGGCCCCTGTTAATGAGCCAGGAAAACAAACTGCTGATCCCGGCGCCGTTCAGCCCGATCGGAAATTGATCGCGGCTATAAAAAAGGAACAATCGACAATGATCGATTTCTACACTTGGACCACGCCCAACGGGCGCAAGGTCTCCATCATGCTGGAAGAACTGGGCCTGCCCTATACCACCCACGCCATCAACATCGGCGAGGGCGACCAAATGGCCCCGGAATTCCTTAAAATCGCCCCCAACAACAAGATTCCGGCCATCGTCGATAACGACAACGGCATGACGTTAATGGAATCGGGCGCCATTTTGATGTATCTGGCGGATAAGACCGGTAAGTTTATGCCCACCGATGCAAAGGCCCGCTGGCACACCATCGAATGGCTGATGTGGCAGATGGGCGGCCCCGGCCCGTTCCTGGGACAGGTCCACCACTTCGTCAAATACAACAAGGGCAAAAGCGCCTACGCCGAAGAACGCTACCTCAACGAAGCCCGGCGCCTCTATGGCGTGTTGGATAAACGCCTGGCGGAGCATCAATACATCGTCGATGACTATTCCATCGCCGACATTGCCGTCTGGCCGTGGATCTCCCGGTTCGATTGGCAAACCCTGGACCTCAACGATTACCCCAACGTCAAACGCTGGTACCTGGCCATCGCCGAACGCCCCGCCGTGCAGACGGGCTTTCACATACCGAAAAAGGTTCAGGAAATTCCGATGCCGTGAGGCGGGTTGCAATCGCCTGACCCTAGGGCCGAGGCGAATTAATGCGGCGGGTTCGGTGAGGTCTATAGCTCCTTGCCCTCGAACGGGTGCCAGCCGTCACGGGATTCTATTTCCACCACCCACAGGTCGGGATCGCGGTCCCTGGCCCGGCTAATGTATTCATCGGCCTCGGCCTCAGGCGCCAGGTTTCCGGAAAACGCCACCAGCCAGCCCGCCGCACCGTCGATATCGCGGGCCTGGGTCAATACCTTGCAGCCGGCCTCGAACTGATTGATTTTGAGCACCAGGGTGCCGCCCTGGCTGTCGCCGCGGTGGATGACCATGGCCGGAACGCCGGCATCGTTACAGCGCCGGACATTGGCCATGATCCAGAATTCGGCTTTCGGGCGCTCGCCTCTCATATCAATTTTCCCCGGGGGCTCCTCATGCGGCCCCCTGCTCATATTCTTCCAACAAGGCCTCCCAGGCATCCTCGGCGGATTTGAGGTCCTTTTCCAGCGTGCCTAACTGGTACTGCAATACCGCCGGCTGATCGCCGCCGCCTTCATAGAGCTTGGGATCGGCCATCGCCTGGCGCAGCACGTTCCTCTCCTTCTCCAGCCGGTGAACGGTCTTTTCGGCATTGCTGAGTTTCTTTTTCAGCGCCGATAGGTCTTGGCGCCTTGCCGCCGCCGCCTGGCGCCGTTGCTTCTTGTTGCCGGTCAGCTTGGTGCCGTTTCCATTCGCGCCATTTCCCTTGCCATTTCCCTTGCTATTTCCCTGGCCATTTCCCTGGCCGCCCAACAGCAAGGCGCGGTAATCGTCCAAGTCGCCTTCATAGGTCCGGACCCGGCCTTCATCGATCAGCCAGAACCGGTCCGCCGTCAGCTCGATGATATGCGGGTCATGGCTGACGATGATGACCGCGCCTTCATACACATTGAGCGCCTGGATCAGGGCCTCGCGGGATTCCACGTCGAGGTGGTTGGTCGGTTCATCGAGCAGCAGGATGTGCGGCTTATCGCAGGTCATCAGCGCGAACAACAGCCGCGCCTTTTCACCGCCCGACAGGTTTTCAACCTTGGTTTCGGCGCGTTCCTGGGAAAACCCGAAACGGCCGAGTTGGGCACGGATCGAATGATCCAGGTCGTCGGGCCGTTTGCGGGCCAGTTCGACAAACGGGGTCGCGTCCAGGTCCAATTCGTCGGACTGGTGCTGGGCAAAATACCCGACCCGGAGTTTGCCCGATTTAGCAACCCGTCCGGCCATCGGCTGCAAGCGGTCGGCCAGCAGTTTGATCAACGTCGATTTACCGTTGCCGTTGGCGCCCAACAGCGCGATACGGTCATCGGCATCAAGCCGGAAGGACACCTCGCTCAGCACCGGCGTGCCGTCATAGCCGATTTCGACCTCGTCCGCGGTATACAGCGGCGGCGCCAGCGGCTTGGGGTCGGGAAAGGCGAAGGTGATGCTGCCTTCGTCCAGGTGTTCGGGGATCGGCTCCATCCGCGCCAGCATCTTGATCCGCGATTGCGCCTGTTTGGCCTTGGTCGCCTTATAGCGGAAGCGGTCAACGAATTGCTGGATGTGGGCGCGCTGGGCATCCTGTTTGACCTTGGCCTTGGCGTTTAGCTCCAATTGCATGCGCCGGGTCGCCTCAAACCGGTCATAGCCGCCCTGATAGAGTTTCAGCTTTCCCTGTTCCAGGTGCAGGATCTCGCCGACCACCCGGTTCAACAATCCCCGGTCATGACTGACCAGCAACACGGTGCCTTTATAACGCCGCAGGTATTCCTCCAGCCACAGCCGCGCTTCCAGGTCCAGGTGGTTGGTGGGCTCATCCAGCAACAACAGATCGGGCTGGCTGAACAGCAACGACGCCAGGGCGACGCGCATCCGCCAACCGCCGGAAAAATCGTCGCAGGGCCGTTGCTGGGCGTCCTCGCTGAACCCCAGCCCGGCCAGGATACGCGCCGCGCGGGCGGGCGCCGAATGGGCGCCCTTGTCATGCAGCCGGTTATGGATTTCGGCGATCCGGTGCGCATCGGTGGCGGTTTCAGCCTCGGTCATCAGCTCGGCCAGTTCCGCATCCCCCTTTAGCACCGTATCGATCAGGCTTTGCGGCCCGCCCGGCGCTTCCTGGGTGGAAACCCCGATCCGCCAGGCGGTCGGCGTCTCGGCGCTGCCGCCGTCGGCGTCCAGCTCACCGGTGATCAGCCGCAACAAGGTGGTCTTGCCCGACCCGTTGCGCCCAACCAAGCCGACCCGGTGGCCGGGATTGATCGCCGTCGTCGCCCGGTTCAGCAGGGTCCTGGGGCCGATTAGGTAGGTAATGTTATCGATCCGCAACATCAAAAAAGTCCAATACGCTTCGTTGACCGGGGTTAGAGGCGAAATTCGCGCCAATTTCAAGCAGCGAAAGGGCGAAAGAACGTTAAATACCAAGGATTACTGATAATGACCCCTAGAGACGGCTTCCCAAGGTTTTCGGCTAGGAGCGTACGCTGTGGCGATGCGGGATATCGCGAAGCGTGCGCGACGACGTCCGAAAGCCTTGGGAAGCCGCCGTCCCGGTCGCGTATGCGGCCCGTCGGAGGGCGTTGAAAAGTTTTGACGATGCACCGCATCGCCTGCAAAATTTCTCCTACCCGACGGACCGCCTACACGATCTCTATGGGTTATTATCAGTAATCCTTGGTATATGATGCCGCGCATGCGGTTTTTCTATTATCTGGGCGGGTTTTTGTTGATGCTGGCTTTCGCCGGGGCGGCGGCCGAGGCCATCCCCCGATCGCTCCCCGGTGGCGCGGCCAGCGGCGGCTGGTACGTTTCCGCCTATGAGCTCTGGTATGCGATCATGCCGGGAAACCTGGTGGTCACCCAGATTCAAGTTGAAAAAATATCGCCGGCGCTATGGGACCCGCTGCTGGTCGGCCTGTTGTCGTTGCCGGCGTGGTTATTGTTCGGCCTCCCCGGCGGCGTGCTGGCGTGGTTTAACCGGCCCAACAAAGAGATGACGGCGGAGCAACTGGAAGAAATGAAAAAGCATGAGGAATCGCTATTCCTGTTCGACGATCTGGCGAAGGAGGCCCGTGAAGCCGGCTACGATACCGACGAGGCCAACCAGGCCGCGGCCAACTACAATTATAAAAACATGGAAATTTTGGAAACCGAGGGCGGCGCCACGCCCTATTCAGCAGATCAGGTCATTGACGATCTCGACTTTGATGGCCCCGATGGCGCCGGCCCCGACGGCAAGGGCTAAACGTCGGTTTTCAATGCTTCCAGAAACGCGCTTTGCGGGATTTCGACGTTGCCGAATTGGCGCATTTTCTTTTTGCCCTTCTTTTGCTTATCCAGCAGTTTGCGTTTGCGGCTGACGTCGCCGCCGTAGCACTTGGCGGTGACGTCCTTGCGCATGGCGCTGACCGTGGAACGGGCAATGATCTTGCCGCCGATAGCCGCCTGGATGGCGATCTTGAACAATTGGCGCGGCACCAGGTCCTTCAATCGTTCGCAGATGGCGCGGCCGCGGGTTTCGGCGTGGCTGGCGTGAACGATGAAGCTCAACGCGTCGACCAGTTCGCCATTGACCAGGATCGAGACCTTGACCAAATCGCCCTCGGCGTAATCCGCCAATTCGTAATCGAAACTGGCGTAGCCGCGCGACACCGACTTCAGCCGGTCGTAAAAATCAATCACCACTTCGTTCAACGGCAACCGGTATTGCAACATGGCGCGGCTGCCGACATAGGTCAGCTCCGTCTGTTCGCCGCGGCGGTCGGTGCACAGCGTCAGCACGGAGCCTAAGTATTCGTCAGGCACGATTATGGTGGCGCTGATCCAGGGTTCTTCGATGAAATTGATGTGGGTCGGGTCGGGCATGTCGACGGGATTATGAAGTTCCTTCACCTCGCCGGCGTTGGTGTGAATCTTGTAAACCACGCTGGGCGCGGTGGTGATCAGGTCGAGGTCAAACTCGCGCTCCAGGCGCTGCTGGATGATTTCAAGATGCAACAGGCCCAAAAACCCGCAGCGGAAGCCCAGGCCCAACGCCGCGGATGATTCGGTGTCGTAGTGAAAACTGGCGTCGTTGAGGTGCAGCTTGGCCAGGCTGTCGCGCAGGTCCTCGAACTGCCCGGCATCGACCGGGAACAACCCGCAAAACACCACCGGCACCGAAGGCTTGAAACCGGGGAGCGCCGCATCGGCCGGGCGCTTGTCCTCGGTGATGGTGTCGCCGACCTGGGTGTCGGCGACGGTCTTGATGGCGGCGGTGATGAATCCGACTTCGCCGGGGCCGAGTTCGCCGACATCGACCGGCTTCGGCGCGAAATAGCCGACTTTCTCGACCTGATAGGTGGCGCCGGACGCCATCATGCGGATTTTGGCGCCTTTTTTGAGGACCCCGTCCTTGATCCGGACCAGGATCATCACGCCCAGGTAAGAATCGTACCAGCTATCGACCAGCAACGCCTGCAGGGGGGCATCGGCATTGCCCGTAGGCGCCGGCAGGTGGGTGACCAGGGCCTCCAGCACGGCATCGACGCCGAGCCCGGTCTTCGCCGAAATTTCCAGCGCCTCGGAAACGTCGAGGCCGACGACCTCTTCGATTTGCTTTTTAATACGGTCCGGCTCGGCGGCGGCGAGGTCGATCTTGTTCAGCACCGGCACGATTTCATGATCGGCGTTGATCGCCAGATAGGCGTTGGCCAGGGTCTGCGCCTCGACTCCCTGCGTCGTGTCGACCATCAGCAGCGAGCCCTCGCAGGCCGCCAGTGAGCGGCTGACCTCATAGGTGAAATCGACATGGCCGGGGGTGTCCATGAGGTTGAGCTGATAGGTCTCGCCGTCGGCGGCCTTATAGTTCAACCGCACGGTCTGGGCCTTGATGGTGATGCCGCGCTCGCGCTCCAGTTCCATGGAATCGAGCACTTGTTCGGACATTTCACGGTCGGTCAGCCCGCCGCACATCTGAATCAGGCGGTCGGCCAGCGTCGACTTGCCATGGTCGATATGGGCGACAATGGAAAAGTTGCGGATATGGGCGAGGTCGGTACTCATGGGTGGCGCTTTTTACAACGCCTAGCCCCCCGGCTCAATGCCTACCTCAATGCCTGTTGAGGCCTAAATCTCCGGCGCGTCGAGGCCGTTTTGCCTACACGCCGCGATGACGGTGTTGCGGAGCAGGTTGGCGATGGTCACCGGGCCGACGCCGCCCAGCACCGGGGTGATGTGGGCGGCGACCCGCTTGGCTTCTTCGAAGTTGACGTCGCCGACCAATCTGGTTTTCACAGAGCCGTCGTCATTGGTGCCTTTTTCCGGCGCCTCGATGCGGTTGATGCCGACGTCGATGACGGTGGCGCCGGGCTTGATCCAGTCACCGGGGACCATTTGCGGAACGCCGACGGCGGCGATCAGGATATCGGCCTCGCGGCAACGTTCGCCCAAATCCTCGGTGCGGGAATGGGCGATGGTGACGGTGCAGTGTTCGCCCAGCAGCAGCGCCGCCATCGGTTTGCCGACGATGTTGGAGCGGCCCAATACCAACGCCCGCTTGCCCTTCAAATCGCCGAGCGTCTCTTTCAGCATCTTCAAGCAGCCGTAGGGCGTGCACGGCACCGGGGCCACGGCGCCGGTCCACAACCGGCCGACGTTGACGACGTGGAAGCCATCGACGTCCTTGTCAGGGTCGATGGCGGCGATCACCTTGGCCTCGTCGATCTGGTCCGGCAGCGGCAGTTGCACCAGGATGCCGTGGACGGCGTCATCGTCGTTGAGCGTATCTATAAGATCGAGAAGGTCTTGCGTCGGGGTCGCGGCATCGAGGCGGATGGTGTCCGAAACCATGCCGGTCTCTTCCGTCTGTTTGCCCTTGTTGCGCACGTACACCTGGCTGGCCGGGTCCTCGCCGACCAGCACCACCGTCAGCCCCGGGGTCAGGTTATGGTCGGCCTTCAGCGCCGCCACCGCGGCCGTGACCCGTTCCCGAAGACGCGCGGCGAACGCCTTGCCGTCGATGATTTCCGCTTCGCTCATGAGTTTTCCTCGAGTCTTTTTAACAGGTCTGCCACCGGGGCGTCGATCAACAGCGTTTTACGCCGGTCCCTTGCGCCCTTTGTGACCGACATGGCGGTTTTCGGCAAGCGCCACGATTTCGCCAGCAATTTGATCAACGCCTTGTTGGCCTTGCCGTCTTCCGGCACCGCCGTCACCGCGACCTTCAATACAGCAATACCGTCGGCATCCGTGACCACCGGGCCGATGCGGTTTTCCGACGCTTTCGGCGTCAGTCGCAGGTTCAGAAACGTGCCGCCGGGGGCGTTACTAAAAGGCGAGTCCTCAGCCACCCTGGGCAAAGCCCCAGAGGATAAACCGCTGCAGGAACATCAACAGGATGATCAGCACTATCGGCGAGATATCCATGCCGCCCAGGTTCGGGATATAGCGCCGGATGCGGCCCAAGGCCGGTTCGGTGGCGCGGTGGGTGAAATCACCGACCATATAGACGAAACGGTTGGTGGTGTTGACGACGTTGAAGGCGACAAGCCAGCTCAACACCACGCCGATAATCACGATCCACATGTACAGGTCGATGAACGTCAGCACCAACCAGATAAAAGGATTCACCATGTCCTAGCGCCACCCAGCGATTATTCAAAAAATCCGCCCAGAGCCTAACTTTCCGTCCTGCCCGGCGCAAGACCTGGGGTTTCGCCGGCGGTGCCTGGGCGGCCTTGACAGCGGAGAGGGGCGGACACATTATCCGCCCCGTCTCAACATTCACGCCGCCCCGGCACATAGGGGCGGCGATTGGTGAAAATAATCGGGGCCGTAGCTCAGTTGGGAGAGCGCCACGTTCGCAACGTGGAGGTCAGGGGTTCGATTCCCCTCGGCTCCACCACTTATAACAAGGGGTTAGCTGTTATTTCAGTTAACCCCTTGATTCTATCCCCACTAAATCCCCACTAAACGACGGCTAAACTACCCTGTTTAACCCTCTCTTATGGCTCTTCGGCAATGATACGGAACCTAGCCTCG
>DASCOC010000015.1:0-2186 GCA_036011805.1 Rhodospirillales bacterium | reverse complement strand
TTACCGTAAACAGTTCCAACCGGCCCAACAGCATGCCGCCGGTCAATAGCCATTTGGCGGCGTCGGGAAGCGCCTGGAAGGTGCCCGACGGCCCGACGATGGGGCCTAACGCCGGGCCGACGTTGGAAATGGATGTGGCGGCGGCGGAAAAGGCGGTCAGGAAATCCAGCCCCAGCATGCCCAGCCCCAGCGCCAACAAGCCGAACGACATGAACCACATAAAAAAGAAGCTCAACACCGAAACGATGACCTCGTCGGATATGGGGCGTCGGTTGTATTGCGGGATGAACACCCCGTGCGGCTGCAACAGGTGGTGTATTTGGCTGCGCGCCGCGGCGTACAACACCTGGAACCGGAAAATCTTGATCCCGCAGGTGGTCGATCCGGCGCAGCCGCCGATGAACATGATGAAAAAGAAAATCGGCAATGCGAAGCTACCCCAAAGGCTGTAGTCAGACGTGGCGTAGCCGGTGCCGGTGATGATGGAAACAATGTTGAAGGTCGCGAAACGCAGCGACAGAATGGGATCGAGGCCGTTTTTGAGCCACAGCCACCCGGCCGCCATGATCACCACAACGCTGACCAGGGACAGGAACATTTGCACCTGGGTGTCGGAAAAAAGCGCCCGGAAATCGCCTTGCAGGGTCTTCAGGTACAAGATGAACGGCAGCGAGCCGATGATCATGCCGACGACGGCAATGGCGTCGATGGTGGGATTGTCAAAATGCCCGATCGAGGCGTTGGCGGTGGAAAATCCGCCCGTGGCGATGGTGGTCATGGCGTGGGCGATGGCTTCGAAGCCGGACATGCCGGCCAGCCAATAGGCGCCGGCGCAAAAGCCGGAAAGCAGCAAATAGATGACCCCGATGGCGGTCGCGATCTGGGCGGCGCGGGGCAGCGCTTTTTCCGATTGATCGGAACTTTCCATGCGGAATAACTGCATGCCGCCGACCTTCAGCATCGGCAGCACGGCAATGGCCATGACGATGATACCGATGCCGCCAAGCCATTGCAGCAGCGCCCGCCACAACAGGATTCCCCTGGGCGCCTTATCAAGATCGGTGATCACGGTGGACCCGGTGGTGGTGATTCCCGACATGGCCTCGAAAAAGGCATCGGTGAAGTTCAGCCCCAGGCTCGAATAAACGAACGGCAGCGAGGCGAAAAAAGTCATCGCCAGCCAGCTCAGCGTGGTCATGGCAAAAGCCTGGCGGATGGTCAGGTGCATGGCGCCGGCGCGGCTGGTCAGCGCCATGGCGACGCCGACGAACAAGGTAACGCCGGACGAAATGGCGAACACCTCCCAATCGGGGTGGCCGGTGAAGGCATCCACCGCGGCAGGCACCAACATCACCAACGCCAGCGTCGCCAGCAAAATGCCGATAACCAGGAAGATGGGCCGGAAATCCATGAATGCCCCCAGTTCAGTAAACCCGTAAAGGTTTCAGGGTCAAGTGAGGAAAAAGGGTGGTATCGGGTTTTTTCGGTATGGGATCAGCCGAAGGAAGCCCCGTCCGTGGACGGATTGCCGATCATCGACAAAAATTCCCGCCGCGTCGAGGCGTCGTCCCGGAAGGCACCGAGCATGCGGCTGGTGACCAAGGTCGACCCCGGTTTGTGGATGCCCCGGGTGGTCATGCAATGATGCGCCGCCTCAATCACCACGGCGACACCGCGGGGCTCCAGAACGTCGTCGATGGTGTTGGCGATCTGGGCCGTCATTTTTTCCTGGATCTGGAGGCGCTTGGCGTAAATTTCGACCAGCCGAGCCAGCTTCGAAATACCGACCACCCGGCGCCGCGGCAAATAGGCGACATGGGCAAGGCCTACGATCGGCGCCATGTGGTGTTCGCAATGGGATTCGAAGCGGATGCCGCGCAACAGGACGATTTCGTCATAGCCGTCGGTTTCTTCGAAGGTGCGCGCCAGAATGGTTCTCGGGTCCGCCTCATAGCCGTTGAAGAATTCCTCATAGGACCGCACCACGCGGGCGGGGGTATCCAAAAGCCCCTCGCGTTCGGGATCGTCGCCGGCCCACTTGATCAGCGTGCGAATGGCATCTTCGGCCTCATCCCGGCTGGGTTTGTCGGCGACGGGATTGACCGGTCCGCAGCTTTCATCGAGGCTGGCTTCACCGGCGAGGACCGCGTCGGGTTCGCCGTCCACCACCTTTAATGACTTCTTCG
>DASCOC010000014.1:0-3194 GCA_036011805.1 Rhodospirillales bacterium | reverse complement strand
CCCCGGTCGTTGCTACCTAAGACCCATATTCACGTATCATCCGCCTTTTTTGGTGACGGACAGGGGAACTTGCGCTGATGAAAATCCTTGAAGTTAAGGAATTGCACGCCAGTTACAGCGCCAGTGGACCGGAAATCCTCAAGGGTATTTCGTTCACCGTCGAAGATGATGATTTTTTCGCCATCATCGGCCCCAGCGGGGCCGGCAAATCCACTCTAATCCGGTGCATCAACCGTTTGGTGGAACCGACCTCCGGCGTAATTGTTTTTGACAACCGCACAGTCACCACCCTTTCGCGCAAAGAGCTCAAGCTGCTGCGCCGTGACATCGGCATGATCTTCCAGGAATTCAATCTGATCAATCGGATGAGCGTCATGGATAACGTCTTGTCCGGCCGGTTGGGCTATACCGGCAACTTGCGCGCCCTGTTTCGATCCTTTAAGCGCGATGACATTGACCACGCCTTGCAGCTTCTAGAACGGGTCGGCCTGATTGACCATGTCGATAAACGGGCCGACGAGCTTTCCGGCGGGCAGCGCCAACGGGTCGGCATCGCCCGTGCATTGATGCAGAATCCGAAGCTCCTGCTGGTCGATGAGCCGACATCGGCGCTTGATCCGAAAATCTCGCGCGAAGTCATGGCGTTGATTAAGCAGATGGCGACGGAGCTCAAGGTGCCGTGCCTGTGCAACATTCACGATGTCGATCTGGCGAAGGAATTCTGTAACAAGATCATTGGCCTGCAGGACGGTGTGAAAATGTTTGACGGCCTGACCGGGGATATGGACCAGGCCAAACTGGATGAAATTTACGCCATGGAGGTTCTGTAACTGGCGTTATGAGTACTATGGCAACAGATATCCCGGCCCCCAGGATTACGTCACAGATCATCTTGGACCGGCGGCGTGCGAAACGCCGGATTATGGCGGTTATCTACCTGGTGCTGTTGGCCCTCGTAGTTTGGAGCGTCCAGGTCACGGTCATCGAAGATACGGACTGGGAACGTCTGGGCGGCTTCGCTAAGGTATGGGAGGCGGCAAGCAGGTTCTTTGGCCTTGATATGGCGCTGTTTCCCAATCTGATCATACCGGCCATCGAAACCCTGATGATCGCTTGTCTGGGGACCATGCTGGGTGTGCTTATCTGCATCCCCGCGGCCTGGTTCGGGGCTATGAACATCACCCCTTACAAGCCGATTACCTATCCGCTGGCGCGGATGATGATGACGTTGAGCCGGTCTATTCATGAAATCGTCTGGGCCCTGTTTTTTGTTGCCGCCGTTGGCCTCGGCGCGATGGCTGGCATTTTTGCCATTGCCGTCAGATCGGTCGGTTTCATCGCCAAGATGTCGGCGGAGGCGATCGAGGACATCGACCACGGCCCTGTCGAGGCCATTCGCGCCGTCGGTGGCAACGATTTCCAGGTCGTGATCTATGCCATTTTGCCGCAGATTCTGCCGCAGGTCCTGGGCGTGATTATTTTTGAGTGGGAAATTAATATTCGACGCTCGGCCATTCTCGGTTTGGTGGGGGCGGGCGGTCTCGGGCTGGTCTTCTTTCGTCAGATGAACACCTTCAACTTTCATGGTGTGATGTCGGTGATCGTCGCCATTCTCGGCTTAATCCTGATCGGCGAGGTGCTGTCCTATTGGACGCGCCGGTCGATTATCTAGAGGGCGGGTGGAACAGTGAATAACACCACCTTGACCCCACGGGACAGCCGGCAAATCGCCGGAGACGATGCGCCGAAACGGGAGTGGAGCCGCTTCAGGTTTCCCGGCTCGCTCATCCGCTACGCCGCCTGGCTGTCGGTGTTCGTGTTTCTCGCCTACAGTGTTGAGTTTCTTGAAATTCCTCTTGAACGGCTGCTCGGCATTTTCGGGCGCATGGGCGATACGCTTGCGAACCGGTACTACCCGCCGGATATTGAATACATCATGGAGGCCGACTACTTCGAATATGTAGTTGAAACCATCCAGATGGCCTACCTGGGCGCGTTGTTCGGGCTGGTCGCGACCGTGCCGCTGGGCTGGTTTGCGTCGTTTAATATGACGCCGTCCAAGCGATATGTGTATCCCGTTGCCAGACTTATGACAATGAGCTGCCGCGCCGTGCACGAAATGATTTTCGCCATCATCTTTGTCAGCATTCTCGGTTTCGGTATGTTGCCAGGCGTTTTGGCGCTGACATTTTTTTGTACTGGATTTGCCGGAAAATTGTTTGCCGAGGAAATCGAGGCTATCGACATGGGGCCAGTCGATGCCATGCGTGCCACAGGCGCCAACCTTTTCCAAATCATGGTTTTCGGCGTTTTTCCCCAAGTCCGCGTCGCCTTTACAGGCATCGCCATCTACACCTGGGATGTGGCCTTTCGCGCCGCCACCGTGGTCGGATTTTTCGGCGCCGGCGGCATGGGTTGGTATCTGAAACGCAATGTGTTGCAGATCGAAAGCGAACGGGTCTCAGCGATTCTGCTTTCGATCGTTGTTCTAGTTTTTATTTCCGAAATGCTTTCGGCCTGGGCGCGGAACGCCGCCATGAAGATGAAATAGGAAGCGCAATATGACTGCCAAAACCATTGAGCTAAACGGCACCGCTTACACCCTTCCGGCCAGGCCCGTGGCCGTCGTTTGTATTGACGGCGGTGACCCGGAATACATCGATACTGGAGTCGGGGACGGCATTATTCCCAACATCGAAAATTTTATGAAGGATGGATTTTACGCCGTTGCCCGGGGCTCCATGCCCAGTTTCACCTGTCCCAACAATATGTCCATCGTCACCGGTACGGAACCGGTAGACCACGGAATTTCCGGCAATTTTTACCTCGACCGGGAAAGTGGGGAGCCGGTGGTCATGACCGGGCCGGAACTTCTGAACACACGCTCAGTGATGGCCGAATTCTCCCGCCACGGCGCCAAGGTGGTTTCGATCACGGCCAAGGACAAATTGCGCAAGCAACTTCAGAAAGACATGGACCTGACGGGCGGCTCGGTGAGCATGTCGTCGCAATACGCCGACCGTTGTACGATGGAGGAAAACGGCATCGATGACGCGCTTGAATTTGTCGGCCAGCCGTTACCGGACATGTACTCGGCCGATCTGTCGCTGTTCGTGCTGGATGCGGGAATAAAACTGCTGGAAGACCGCCGCCCGGATATTCTTTATCTATCGCTCACCGATTTCATTCAGCAT
>DASCOC010000013.1:0-3648 GCA_036011805.1 Rhodospirillales bacterium | reverse complement strand
CGACATCAGGTTATGGGACCCTGACGTTCGCCGACGCCAACCCGGACACCATAACGGCCGCCAACACTGGCGCCTTCGGCAACATTCCCGTCGGCGCCAAGATCACCGTCACCGGTTCGGCGAGCAACAACGGAACTTTCACCGTCAACGCCAACACCGGCACCGTCATTACCCTCGTGTCTTCGGATTCGCTGGCCGTCGAAGGCGCCACCGCCGCCCCTACCGTCACCGTCGATACCTCGTACTACCAAGGCGACAACGTCGTCGAGAACCACCGGGTGAGCAAGATTCAGAGCTTCGACTTCGATATCAACGCCACCGATCCCGCTTTCGAGAAGGCGATCCGGGCCATGAGCATCATCTTGCAAGGTGTTTTCGGGACCGCCGGCGGACTTCAAAACAACTCGGTCCGGATCGACGACGCCTTGAACCTGTTGGACCTTTCGCTCAACCCGCCCGCCACCACCACCCAGCCATTCGGAACCGAACTTGCCAGCAATATCGAGGAAGTGGAATTGGATCACGGCTTCAAGCGGACCCTCATCGATCGAAATAACAAAAACCACGAAACCCTGATCGGTTTCTTCGAAGCGCAAGTGGCGGCCGTGGAAAACATCGACACTCTCGACGCGGTGACCCGCTTGCTCGATGATTCCCAGGCCCTGGAAGCCTCGTACCAGGCCCTGGCGCGCATCCGCCAGCTCAGCCTCAGCAACTTCCTCTAAGCCTGCCGGGCTGGCCTTGACATGGGGCCGCAAGCGCCACCACCACCGTTCCCGATCATCAATGGTGAACTTTGTCGGCCAATCCATGCTATATTCATTATGTTCAATAGGTTGCATTATTTTCCGCCGCATCCCGCGGCGGCCATTCGGCCACGGAGGCCTAGTACAGTACAGCGCAGTTAACGACCCCATACGATCGCTTCTCCCGTCCCCTCGGTAGGCTTGAGGGGAACCGTGGCGCCAGTGGCGCCGCGTAAGTCCCCGAAAGGGCGCGCCGGCGATGCCAAAGCATCGTCAAGCGTTCCCGACGCCCCGAGGGGACGGGAGAAGCGACCCTTCGGGCGGTCTTGCGAGGCTTCCGGACGTCGTCGCGCACCGCTTGTGGTGCATAGACACCACGGCGCGGCGCGGCTCCTAGCCGGAAACCTCGCAAGACCGTCGTATGGGGTCGTTAACTGCGCTGTACCGTACTAGTATTTTGGACAATCATCCGTGAACGCGATTCCTAAAAAGGCTCTGGTCACCGGAGGGGCGGGCTTCATCGGCAGTCACCTCGTCGAACGCCTGCTTGCCCTGGGGCACGATGTTTCCGTCATCGACAATTTTGTCGCTGATTCAGAGAAAAACCTGGCGGCGGTCCGGGATCACCCTCGTTTAATAGTGCATCATGCCGATGTTGCCGCCGCCGAGACGATCGTCCCAATGCTTGCCGGGGTGGATTGGGTCTTTCATCTTGCCGCCCTCGCCGATATCGTGCCTTCGATCCAGCATCCCTTGCGCTACCATCGGGCCAACGTGGACGGCACGGTCTCGGTTCTGGAAGCCGCCCGGGCCGGCGGCGTGAAACGCTTCATCTATGCCGCCTCCTCTTCGTGTTACGGTCTTCCCGATGCCTTGCCGACGCCGGAGAGCGCCCCGTCCAGACCGATGTACCCCTACGCCCTCAGCAAGTATATCGGCGAGCAGTATGTCAGGCACTGGCACCAGACTTACGGCCTTCCGGCCATCTCGCTTCGGCTGTTCAATGTTTTTGGCCCGAGGGCGCGATCGTCCGGCACCTACGGCGCCGTATTCGGCGTTTTCCTGGCCCAGAAGCTCGCCGGCAAACCGTTTACCGTTGTCGGCGACGGCACCCAGACACGTGACTTCACATTCGTCACCGATACCGCCGAGGCCTTCGTCGCCGCCGCCCGGTCCGATGTTTCCGGCGAGGTGATGAACGTCGGCTCCGGCAATACCTACAGCATCAACCGCCTTGTCGAGCTGTTGGGCGGCGAAACCATCCATCTGCCGAAACGGCCTGGCGAACCCGCCGGCACGTTCGGGGACAGCCGCAAAATCAGCCGTCTTCTAGGCTGGAAACCTTCCCTGACTTTCGAGGACGGTGTCCGGATCATGCTCGAAAACATCGATGATTGGCGAGAGGCGCCGGTCTGGTCGGAGGAAGGAATCAAGGAGGCGACCGCCGATTGGTTCCGCTTTCTCGGCCCCGGCGAAGCGACATAAAAGGTTTTCGACCGATGACTCGCCAGATTCGCAAATGGAAGACCGACGAAAAGGCCAACGCCAACCCCTTGCAAAGCAAGCTTAAAACCATCGAGGAACTGGGCGAAATCTCGACGGCGGCCGGCGCTTGCGGCGAGACGGTGGTGCTGGCGCACGGCACCTTCGATTTGCTCCACATCGGCCATCTTCGCCATTTGCGTCAAGCCCGGCGCGAGGGCAATCTCCTCATCGTCACCATCACCGCCGACGCTTTCGTCAGCAAGGGTCCGGGACGGCCAGTGTTTTCCGAACAAATGCGCGCCGAAATGCTGGCGGCGCTTGACTGTGTCGACTATGTGGGTGTCGTTGACGAGGCGACGGCGGTCGGCGCCATCGATGTGGTCAAGCCGATCGTCTACGCCAAGGGCTCCGATTATACCGATCCGAGCGACGACGTCACTGGCGGCATCGTCGATGAACGCCGGGCCGTGGAATCCCATGGCGGTTGCCTGGTTTTTACGGACGAGGTCACCTTTTCATCCTCGTCGTTGATCAACCGCCATCTGGCGATCTTTGACCCCGGCCTCGACGAATTCCTGGAATCGCAACGGCAAAAGGACATCCTCGGCGACCTGATGGAATTGATCGAGAAGATCAAGGATTTT
Source organism: Rhodospirillales bacterium (assembly GCA_036011805.1). GTDB lineage: Bacteria > Pseudomonadota > Alphaproteobacteria > Rhodospirillales > Casp-alpha2 > Casp-alpha2. The sequence continues at coordinate 773 of DASCOC010000013.1, read as the reverse complement.
CGGGTATTGATCGTCGGAGACGCCATCATCGACGATTACAAATACGTCTCGGCAATCGGCAAGTCGCCGAAAGAGCATATGATCGCCACCCAGTTCGGCAGCCGCGAGGTCTTCGCCGGAGGGGTTTTCGCGACCGCCAACCATGTCGCCGGTTTGTGCGGGGAAGTCGAGGTCGTCACCACCATCGGCGACGACTATGGCTATGAGAAAATCATCATCAACTCCCTGAAACCGAACGTCAGGCTGCATGCCTTCCGCCGCCAGGGCCTGCCGACGACCCGCAAGACCCGCTACATCGACAAGAGCTATTTGCGAAAGCTTTTCGAGGTCTACCACATGGACGACACCCCGACCCGGCCCGAGGTCGAGGAGAAGATCGACCGCATCATCAAAGACCGGGCGGACGAATTCGATCTGGTGATCGTCAACGATTTCGGTCACGGGCTTCTGACCACGTCGATGATCGAAACCTTGGACAAGTCGGCGCGCTTCATGGCGGTCAACGCGCAGTCGAACAGCGCCAATCTCGGCTATAACCTGATCACCAAGTATCAACGCGCCGATTACATCTGCATCGACGCGCCGGAAGCGCGTCTCGCGGTTTCCGACCGCTTGAGCGACATCGAGAACATCACTGGCGTGACCCCCGAAAAGTGGTCCAGGTTTAATTAAGAGATTTTGGCGCATTCTGACCTTTTTAATATGGAGGAATGAATGAGCCGAGGTTACAAACCAGAACAGATCATCAGCATGCTTCGCGAGGCGGAGGTTGC
>DASCOC010000012.1:0-9108 GCA_036011805.1 Rhodospirillales bacterium | reverse complement strand
GGAATTCTAGGGACAGGGAATTCTAGGGACAGTATATAGTTTTCCGCATAAGAAATTAAATACTGTCCCTAGATTCTGCGGCGGCATCTCTGCCGGGTCATCTTCAAAATGCTCAAGACGGACCGCCCCTATAGGATCGAGCCATGACAGCTAAACAGTTTGAAAATTCCAGCGGGATGTTAAGTCTTGAATGTTGAATTTCCATCTACTGCCCTCGATGCTTCCCCCATGGCACGGCCCTTGCCTAGCCTTTACACATCGAATATTCCGGCGCCGTGTCTCAGCTGACGGCTCGCGGCTAAAATTCAACATTCAAGACCCCTTATTTGCATTTTTGATTTCAGGATGCTGACAATTGTCATTTTGGTTTGCGTGCCGCTGGTCTACCTCATGCGCAAGCCGCCGTGCTTATAGGAGTAGGAGGCGGACGATTCCGAAAAATACGCGCAAGGGACGGTCGTCCGGCGGCGGCGGTTGCAAAGCCGGCGGCGCCACCATACCCTTGACACCGCCGTTGGCCGCGCACAAATAAAAGATGAACGCTGGCGGTTCTGGATCGCCCCCGCCGGATGGGCGCCTCGATGAACAGGGCCCATTTTCACCCCTTGCTCGCTCAACCGAGGAGGAGGAGTCGGTTCCATGTCGCGCATTTCCGAATTCAACAATCCGCTGCTTGTTGGCTTCGATCATTTCGAGCGTATCCTGGATCGTGTTTCCAAGGCCTCCGCCGAAGGCTATCCGCCTTACAACATCGAACAAATCGGCGACAACGGTTTGCGCATCACACTGGCCGTGGCGGGGTTCGCCATGGACGACCTGACGGTAACCGTGGAGGAAAATCAGCTGGTCATTCGCGGCCACCAAAATGAGGCCGATGGAAGTCGGGTTTATCTGCACCGCGGTATCGCCGCCCGGCAGTTTCGACGCAGCTTCGTGCTGGCTGAAGGAATCGAAATCAAGGGCGCGTCCCTGGACAGCGGCTTATTGCACATCGGCCTGGAGCAGCAGATTCGCGAGCCCGAGGTTCGCACCATCAAGATCCAAAAGGGGAGATCCGCAACCGGCAGAATGGGCAAGGACCGGAAAACCATTGATGTCGAATCCAATGAATAATCGCCGACATCGGTTTGTAGGGTATTCAGCGAAGCGCCCTTCAACTGCGTGACGGCGCTTCAAAGGAGTTAGGACATGAGACACGACCACAACAGTTCGGACAATCCCACCCCTGGCAAGCGCTTCCAGCGGATATCCCGCCATGACTTGGTGTCGTTGGGGCTTGAATACGTGGCCTTTGTCAAGCCGGTCGTCATCGACGGCAAGAAAGCTTACGCCATTCATGCCGCCGACGGCAATCAGTTGGGCTTGGCGCCTGGCCGCGAGGCCGCTTATGCCTTGGTGATCCAGCACGATCTGGAGCCGGTCAGCATCCATTAACGGATTAGAGCGCATCGGGATTGAGTGGGATCATTTAATCCCGATGCGCTCTGATTGCGGCGAGAGCCGCAATCCGCCGCGAACGCCGGTTGATCGCATGAGCGCGATCAATCCTGACTTGCTCTAGCGAGGAATTCCCTGGATCAGGCGGCCTGATTTGTCGTCGATTCGGTGAGAAGGGCGTAAAGCGCCTCGGCGTCACTGGTCCCGCGCAGCTTTTCACAAACCATCTTGTCGCGAAGAAGCCTGGAGACCCGGGCCAAGGCCTTGAGATGATCGGCGCCCGCCGTTTCAGGAGCCAACAACAGAAAAATCAAGTCCACCGGTTGTTCATCGACGGATTGGAAATCGACGGCGTTTTCCAAGCGGGCGAACAGGCCGTGGAGGGTGGCCAGATTGGGCAGCTTACCGTGAGGAATGGCGATGCCATTGCCGACGCCGGTGGTTCCCAGTCTTTCCCGCTCCATGAGAACGTCGAAAATAGCGCGTTCGTGCAGTCCGGTGATGTCGGCGGCGCGCCGGGAGAGGTCCTGCAGAGCTTGTTTCTTGGAAGTCGCGCGCAGATTGGCAACGACGCTCTCCGTCGTGATCAGTTCGGCGATCTCCATGGCTTTTCCCGGTAACCTACGTTTATTGGGTATTTTTCGGATCGATCCAGCCGATGTTGCCGTCGCCGCGCCGGTAGATCACGTTGAAACCTCCGTGGGCACGGTTGCGGAACATCATTATCGGCGAATCGTCCAAATCCATGCGCGTGACCGCCTCGCCGACGGTGAGGATGGCAATTTCATGAGGCATTTCGGCGACGATGACGGCTTTGGCATCAGCCAACACTTCCCCTTCTTCCTCGCCCGCCGAAGCAATGATCGAATAGTGGGCCGGTAAAGTTTCCACGTTGGGTTGGCTTTTATGATGATCGCGAAGGCGTCTCTTGTGACGCCTGAGCTGCTTGGCGACACGATCCAACGCTTTATCGAAGGCGGTGTAGGCGTCATCGGTCGTGGAATGGCCCTGCATCACCGTGCCGCGGCGGGCATGGACCGAGATGTCGGCGCGGAACAAATGCCCTTCGCGTGAGAAGACGATACTGGATTCCATGGCCCTTTCAAAATACTTGGCAACGGTGGCGGTCAGATATTCCATGGCGTGGCCGCGCAAGGCCTCGCCAACATCCACATGTTTGCCTTTGATGGATATGTTCATGAAAGTATGCAGTTCCGACCGAATAAGACCTCAGAACTGTCCGGATTCGCGAGGTTTACGCCGACTGGAAGGAAGGGAAAGCCCGAAGTTTGGCGCAACCCTTCCCTTACCGTGGTTTGCGAAGGCCCGGAAATTAGTGGCCTGTCCCGCCAGTGTCAAGTACGAAACCCGCTTCGTTCAAAAGCCATGCCTCTTTTCCCGGCGACGTTGCACGGAAGAGGGAATACCAAGAGATTCCCGGTATTTGGCAACCGTTCGCCGGGCGATATCGATTCCTTCTTTGTTCAGTATCGAAACGATCCCATCGTCGGAAAGAATTTTCTCGGCGGCCTCCCCGTCGATCAGGGCCTTGATCCGGTGGCGCACCGCTTCGGCGGAATGAGACGTCCCGCCCGACGATGACGCGATCGCTGGTGTGAAGAAGTATTTGAGTTCGAATATGCCGCGCGGGGTGGCTATGAATTTGTTCGAGGTGACGCGGCTGACGGTACTTTCATGCATATCGATGACTTCCGCGATATCGCGCAGTACCAAGGGCTTAAGAGACTGCACGCCGTTGGCGAAGAAGCCATCTTGCTGGCGGATGATTTCGGTCGACACCCTGAGGATGGTCGTCGCCCGCTGGTGAAGGGATTTCACCAGCCAGTTGGCCGACTGAAAGCACTCGTTGATATATTGCCGATCTTCCTTGGAGCTGGTGGCGTGGCTGATACGAGCGTGGTAGGTGTTGTTGACCAACACACGCGGCAAGGTGTCCGGATTGAGCTCGATGATCCAGCCGCCACCCGGCTGCGGCCGCATGAGAACATCGGGAGTGATCGGCTGGGCAATGGTTTGGTCGAAGACCAGCGCCGGTTTCGGATCCAACTCCCTGATTTCGGCCGCCATGTCGGCGATGTCTTCGTCATCCACCCCGCAGATTTTGCTTAAACCCGCCAGGTCTCGTTTCGCCAGCAGGTCCAGATTATCGAGAAAAGTCCGCATGACGGAATCCAAACGGTCGCGCTCGCGCAGTTGCAAGCTCAGGCATTCGGCCAGGTTGCGGGCGAAAATTCCCGGCGGATCAAATTGTTGAAACCGCTCGAGCGCCGCCTCCACACGGTCCATGGCACAGCCAAGAGTATTGGTGATCGGGGCCAGTTCACCTTCGATGTAACCGGCCTCGTCCAGGGCTTCAATCAGATGGACGCCGATTATCCGGTCAACCGGATCGTCGATCTCGATCGCCAACTGGCTGTATAAATGATCACGCAGGGAAGGTTTGCCGGAAAGGACCTCTTCCAGGTTGAACACGGTTTCGTCGAACCCGCCGCCCCGGCCCCAGTTGGCGAAGGCGACGTCGGCAAAGCCGCCCTCGACGTTGTTAATAACGGCGTCGCCGGGCGTGTCGGTGCTCCATTGATTGTCGTAATCCGTATCCAGGGCGCTGTCCCCGGGGGTTTGGCGGTTTTGATCATCGCTGAAATCGATGCTCTCCAGGTCGGCGGATTCTTGCTCCGCGGGAACCCCGGGATCATCTTCCGGCGCCGTCTCGGCGCTTTCCCCCTCGCTTTCTTCGCCGTCCCTTTCCAAGAGCGGGTTCCGCTCCAGTTCCTGCTCCACGTATTCAAGCAGTTCGATGTTGGAGAGTTGCAGCAATTTGATCGCCTGCTGCAGTTGCGGCGTCATCACCAGCGACTGGCTCTGCCGCAGCTCCAGGCGGGGGGCTATCGCCATGCCGGGCATCCGTTGGGTAGATGATTAAAGGCTGAACCGGTTGCCCAGATAAACGCGCCTGACATCTTCATTGCCCACAATATCCGAGGGGACGCCTTCCATCAGCATCATCCCGTCATGGATGATATAAGCACGATCGATCACATCGAGCGTTTCCCTGACATTGTGGTCGGTGATCAAGACGCCTATGCCGCGGTCCTTCAAATGCACGACCAGATCGCGAATGTCGCCGACGGCTATGGGGTCAATGCCGGCGAATGGCTCGTCCAGGAGAATGAAATTGGGGCTGGTGGCAAGTGCCCGGGCGATTTCGACGCGGCGGCGCTCGCCGCCCGAGAGCGCCAGAGCCGGGGCGCGGCGCAAATGGGTGATGGAAAACTCGGCTAAAAGCGCATCCAGCACCATTTCGCGCTTCTCATGGGACTTTTCCACCACCTCGAGGACGGCGCGGATGTTGTTTTCGACGGAAAGGCCACGGAAGATGGAGGCTTCTTGCGGAAGATATCCGATGCCCAGCCGCGCCCGCCGGTACATCGGCAAATCGGTGATGTCGTGACCATCCAAAACAATGCTGCCGTAGTCGGGCGGGATCAGGCCGGTGATCATATAAAAACAAGTGGTCTTGCCGGCCCCGTTGGGGCCCAAAAGCGCCACCACCTCGCCGCGTTGAAGGTACAGGCTGATCCCGCGCACCACTTGCCGCTTTTTGAACCGCTTGCATACGTTGTTGGCGTGAAGGCCACGGTTGTCGGCGACTAAACGGGGGCCACCGGCGGCGGCGCCTTCAGGGGGGGAAGGATATTCAAGTTTGCTTTCCATGATTTCGGTTTAACACTTTATCCGGCAAAAGTTTATTTTTTCTTTACATTACTCGGCGTAATCAGGCCATGCACCCGTTTGCCGCCGGCTTTCGAAGGCGAGCAGCTGTAAAGCGTGCTGATGCCCGTATTCAGGTTCATTTTGGCGCTACAGCCATCAAGCCGGTTCGCACCGCGGATGACCGAAACCGATCCGGTGAGCGTGGCGATACCGCTTTTGACGTTATAGACGGAGCGGTCCGCCGTCACCTTTTCCCCGGCGGTTTCCATGCGCACGTTTTCGAACGCCTCGATCCGGTGGATCTCGTTTTTGCCTTTGCTGGTTTTGCGGAAATACGCGACCAGCACGTTGGCCCACAACTTTTTATTCGCACGCACCGCTAGCGCGTTGCCGCGGGCCACCGCCATTTGTTTCCGTTCCCAATATTCCAACTGCCTGTCGGCGGTGATTTCATCTTCGCCGGCGACCAAGCGAACCTTGCCGCCACTCAACACGAAAATGGCGCTATCGATGTCGTAAACCCCTTTTTCGCCGTAGGCGGTTTCGGTGGGCGTAACAATGCGAACGTGGCCGACCGCGTCGAGCCGTTTGATTACCGTGTTGCCGCTATTATTTTCCTGGTAATGGGCGCGCAGCAAGTCGGCATGCACGGCGACGTCGCCGCGCACCGCGTTGGCGTTGCCGCGGGCCAGGAAAACCATGTTGTCCTGCTGCCATTCGATGCCGTCATCGGCATAAATCTCAATGGCGGTCTCGGAATTTTGGGATGCGAAGTTGAAAGTTTGCGCCGACGCCGGAGCGGCGGCGGAAAGGAAACCCTGCCCCAGCAGCGCCGCCAACAGGGCCAAGCCGATGATCCCCCTATCAGACATCATTGCTCCGCATTTCCAAGTCCAGGATAGAAAATCAGTTTCGACTTGCCGGTGAAATAAATGGTCTGGCTGCTTTTGATCAGGCGGAACCCCTCGGCATTGAGATTGCCAAACGGTCCCTGGCCTTGGACCGGTTCGGTGCCGAAGACAATGCCCTTGGTCAAGTCGATATGGGCTTTCGCCGTCCGAAATTCGTAACCCGAATCATGGAACATATTGACCGCGCCAGCCAAATCCAGGGTTTTCGCCCGGCGGCCGTAGATGCCCGTATCGGCGGTCAGGACCACCCAGGATCCGTCTTCCATGGTGATGTCGGCCTTGGGCATCTCCAAGTCCACGGCGGAATCCCCTTGCAACAGGTTTTTGGCCAAATCGGCGGTGACGGAATAGGTCTGCCTGTTATTATCGGTTCCGATGTAACGGGGATTAACCATGCTGGGGTCTTCCGATTCTCCCATTTTCAATGCGCTGAACCCGATTTGGAAACGGGCATCCTTGGCCTTCAGATAGGGCCAGACGGCGACCATGACGATCATCAACGCCGCAAGGGAGGGAAGAAACAACTTCATCAAGCTGACGAATCGGCTGTAAGCGGGCGCGTGGCGGCGATCCACGTCCGGCAAGTTGATTTTCGGACCGGCGGCGGGAACCGACTCGATGAGCGAAAATTCGTTCGCGGTCACGGCTGGGTTGGTTGTCCGCATGCCTTGCCCTTGCCTCAGGCCACGCCCGCGCGCAGGCAGTCGTGAATGTGGATGATGCCGATGGGGCGGCTGTCGACGACGACGAACAAGTTGGTGATGGCCCGCGAGTTCATAAGGCGCACCGCCTCGCTGGCCAGGGCGTCGGGCCGAATGGTCTGGGCTCCTCGGGTCATGACGTCGGCGCTCTGGCGGGCGAGCAAGTCCGGACTCATGTGCCGGCGCAGGTCGCCGTCGGTAATGACCCCCTGAAGCAGGCCGTCGTCATCGACGATGCCGACGCAGCCTTTGCTCTTTTCCGTCATCACCACAAGGGCGTCGGACATCGGCGCCTCTCCTTTCACCAGCGGCAGCGCATCGTCAACGTGCATGATGTCGGAAACCTTCAACAATTTCCGTCCCAGCCTACCGCCGGGATGAAAAATATGGAACTTGTCCGGCGGGAATCCCTCGCGTTCAAGCAGCGCCACGGCAATGGCGTCGCCCAAGGCCAACATCACCGTCGATGAAGTGGTCGGCGTCAAGCCCATGGGGCAGGCCTCGGCGCAGGGCGGCAGGATCAAAGCCACGTTCGCCGCTTCGGCAAGGGCGCTGCCGGCGTCGCCGGTAATGGCGATCAAGGGAATATCAAAACGCTTGGCATAGGCCACCAAGTCGGCCATTTCCGCGGTTTCGCCCGAATTGGACAGGGCGATGATGGCGTCGCCCCCCTTGATCATGCCAAGATCGCCGTGGCTCGCTTCCGCCGGGTGGACGAAAAGAGCGGGGGTTCCGGTCGAAGCCATGGTCGCCGCGATCTTGCGCGCGACATGGCCGCTTTTGCCCATGCCGGCGACCACCACGTGGCCGGTCAAACCTTGCAAAACGTCAAGGGCCTCGATGAAACTCCCGTCCAAGCCCTCGGCAAGGGCCCGCAACCCATCCACTTCCAAACCGAGAACCCGTTTGGCCGATTTCAGATCGGTATGCTCGGCGTCGATGTCCGAACGCATCAGGGCTTTGGGAGAGGTCATCCGTTTGGGTCCTTAGCCGAGAGCCCAGCCATGGTTGCGGGAGTTCTTGCGAATGCCCCGCTGCCCGAATCGGTTGCCGAGGCCTGCCCCGTACCGGCGGGGCCGGGTTGCGCCCTTTATCCATCGCTGACACGAACTTATGCTCATTTTCTGCTAGCGTAAAAAGTCTTTTGAGATCAATTTGTTACCATACGCAGGCGAGCATGTTCACCCTTGGGCTTTTGAAAACATGCCAGAAACAATAACTCAAGAATGCAATAATCGTGCCCCTGGCTTTGCCGAAGTATGCGCTTGAGACATTGATTCGTCAACAAAATCAGACGGTTTGACTGGATTAGCGGGATCGCCGCATCAATGGGCGAAAATATCTTCATCATCCCAGCCAGCCAAGTCGAGTTCGACGCGGTGATTGAGAAACTCGAAACAAGCCCTGGCCAATTCGGTCCGTCCCTCGCGGGCCAGCATAACGTCAAGTTTCCGGCGCAAACCGTGCAGATGAAGAACATCGGAAGCGGCGTAAGTGATCTGTTCGGGCGACAGCACTTCGGCGCCCCAGTCCGACGACTGCTGAACCTTGGATATCTCCAAACCCAACAGATCATGGCAGAGGTCCTTCAGACCGTGAGAGGCGGTATAAGTGCGGACCAGTCTCGAAGCGATCTTGGTGCAATAGACGGGCTGGCAGAACACACCCAGGGAACGGCGCAGAACCTTCAGGTCGAAACGGGCGTAATGAAACAATTTGGTGACCTTCGCGTCGGTCATCAGCGCCGTCAGGTTGGGGGCGTCGTATTCGCCGTTAAGGAGCTGGACCAGATGACAGTCGCCACCGCCGTCTGACAGCTGCACCAGACACAAGCGGTCGCGCCAGGGATCGAGACCCATGGTTTCGGTATCGACGGCAACGCTGTCGCCGAATTCGAGACCGCCCGGAAGGTCGCCCTGATAGAGTTCAACGGATTTGGGTTTGACTTTCGCCACCAGGGAGCCCGCCTTGGGAAAGAGACAGCAATACCATTACCCAGGACAATCCTGGTGCCCAGAAGAAGACTCGAACTTCCACGGCCTTGCGGCCACAGGTACCTGAAACCTGCGCGTCTACCAGTTCCGCCACCTGGGCGCCGGGAAAACAAAATCCGCCATTTGACGGCCCGGAAATAGTCGTTACCCCCCGCCGCCTTGGATGTCAACAAGCTCGTCTTTGTCGAACACGGCCGTTCAACCGGATGCCCGTGTCCTCGCCTGGCGGAACCGTTTGACCCCGATGTGGAAGCGGATTGGCGGAAGCTGCCATCTCAACCGCCCGATCGATGCCATGATCAAGCAAGCGGGCTTCCGCGTCGACCGCGT
>DASCOC010000011.1:0-4865 GCA_036011805.1 Rhodospirillales bacterium | reverse complement strand
TCTTAAACCTCTTAATTAGTTTTATTGTCTAATAGATTGAAAAAACTCAGGCTTTTTCTTTAGTCTTATCTGAGTCTTTGGTCTCTGTGCTACCCTTGGACGCGGCCTTGTCGGCGGCTTTCTCATCGCTTTTGGCTGGTTTTTTAGCGGCCTTGGCAGGCTTTTTTGTCTCTTTATCCGGAGATTTAGCCTTCTTGGCGGCAGGCTTTTCGTCTTTTTTCTTGTCGTCTTTTTTATCGTCGGCCTTTTTAGCGTCGGCCTTTTTAGCGGCGGGGCCGGGCTTCGTGTCCTTGCTGTCCTTGGCCGCCGGCGCGGTCTCTTTGGCCTTATCAGCGGCCTTTTTAACCGGGGCTTCGGCTTTTTCGGCGGCAGACTCCTTGGGCAGGGATTCCTCGGGAACGGCCGATGAGGCCCCGATATCGCCACCGGCAGCCTTGACCTCTTGCTGAATCCCGTCGAGCACCGCACCGCCCATCAATTCACAATAAAGATTGATGGCGCGAATGGCGTCGTCGTTGCCCGGCACCGGATAATTAATCCCATCGGGTTGGCTGTTGGAATCAATGACGCCGACCACCGGAATGCCCAACTTATTGGCTTCGGCGACGGCAATGGCTTCCTTGTTGGTGTCGATAACGACCAAAATGTCAGGCAGGCCGCCCATTTCCTTGATGCCGCCCAAGGCGCGCTCAAGTTTGGATTGTTCGCGGGTCAGGCCGAGCAGTTCTTTCTTGGTCAGGCCAACGGTTTCCCCGGCCAATTGGTCATCCAGGGTGCGCAGGCGCTTGATCGAATTGGAAATCGTCTGCCAGTTGGTCATCATGCCGCCAAGCCAACGGTGGTTGACGTAATACTGTCCACACCGCTTGGCGGCTTCTGAAACCCGGGTCGAGGCCTGGCGCTTGGTTCCGACAAACAGAACACGCCCGCCGGCGGCGACGACGTCTTTGACCGCGGTCATGGCCTGATGCAGCAAGGGTACCGTTTGCTGAAGGTCGATGATGTGAATGCCGTTGCGGACCCCGAACAGGTACGGGGACATTTTCGGGTTCCAACGTCTGGTGCTGTGTCCGAAATGGACGCCAGCTTCCAAGAGCTGACGCATAGAATAGGCGGGAAGCGCCATGGTTTTAAATCCTTCTCCGGTTATACCTCCGCAGGCTTGGTCCTTTCGGTCGAAAGAACACCGGAACAATGAAGTAGCGAATTTGCGCCAAACACCGTACGCCTGCGTGTGAAATCGCGGGTTTTTTAGCTCTTGGTTAAGGGGAAAGCAAGGACAAAGGGCGCGGTTTAATTTTTTACGACTCGCGCGCCTCGACAATGCCGGGAATAGCGCGGACGGCGTTGATGACGTCCGGCGTAAGCGCATAGCCGCCGCTAAGCTCAATGTCCACCTCGGCGCCTTCTTCAAGCCTGGAGGTGACCGTCACGTGACCCCGGCCATGGCGCCAGCCGGACAAGACGTCTCTGAGCGCGGTTAAGGGGGTGGCGGAAGAAACCACCACGGCGAGCCCGGGAATGACCTTATCACCGGCTTTCTCAAGCAGTTGCAGGCTTTGCACGGAAAACCGGCCATCGGTATCGAATTGGGCGCGGATGAAGAACGACTGGCCGGCTTCGAGAATATCCCGGTTTTGGTTGATTGTTTCCGAAAAGGCGATCGCTTCGAAGACGCCGGATGTATCGGTGAAGCTTAAAAAAGCGTAGCGGTTCCCTTTCTTCGAGGTTCTTTCACTGATCCCCAGCAGGGTTCCCGCCATCCGTCTGGGCCCGGATTTGCCGGCGGTGACGATATCGGCGCTGGTCTTGACCTTGAGGCGTTTCATAATGGGCGCGAAGTCGTCCAAGGGATGGCCAGAAAGATAAAGCCCGGTGGCTTCGAACTCTTCGCTCAAGCGGTCCATTTTTAGCCAATCGTCGATTTCCGGCAAGGAAGGTACCGGTGCGGCCCCGGCGCCTTCGCCGCCGAACAGCCCCATTTGGCCGCTGTCGCGTTCATTGATGGCAATGGAAGCGTGGCGGAGCAGCATTTCAATGGCGCCGTGCACCTGTCGTCGGTTGGAACAAAGGCCGTCGAAGGCCCCTGCCCTGACCAGGTTTTCCATTTGCCGCTTGTTGACAGCGTGTGGATCAAGGCGTTGGGCAAAATCAAACAGGTCCTTGAAGGGGCCATTTTCCCGGCGTTCCCGGACTAATCCTTCCATCGCCGCTTCGCCGACATTCTTGATGGCGGCGAGGGCGTAGCGGATGGCGCCACCGCCACTATCGGTATCCCTTTCGACCGTGAAATTGGCATCCGAAGCATTGACGTCCGGGCCCCGAACCTTGATCCCCATGTGCTGGAGTTCCTGGTGGAAAACGCTCAATTTGTCGGTGTTGCCCATGTCCAATGTCATCGATGCAGCCATGAATTCGACCGGGTGGTTAGCCTTCATATAGGCCGTCTGATAGGCGACCAGGGCATAGGCGGCGGCATGAGATTTGTTAAAGCCGTAGTCGGCGAACTTGTTGACCAGATCGAATATCTCATTGGCCTTGGCCTCGGGAACGCCCTTGGCGATTGCCCCTTTGATGAAGACTTGGCGTTGTTCCGCCATTTCGGAGCGGATTTTCTTACCCATGGCGCGCCGCAGAATATCGGCGCCGCCCAGCGAATAGCCCGAAAGCTCCTGAGCGATCTGCATGACCTGTTCCTGATAGATGATGATGCCAAAGGTCTCCTTGAGGATTCCTTCGAGCGTCGGATACAGGTAATCCGGCGCCTCGTTGCCGTGCTTGCGCTTGATGTAGCTGGGGATGTTGTCCATCGGGCCGGGGCGGTAAAGGGCGACGACGGCGATGATATCTTCGAAGGTGTCGGGGCGGAGGTTTTTCAACACCTGCACCATTCCCGACGATTCCAACTGGAAAACGCCGGTGGTATCGCCTTCGGCGATCAACTCAAAAGTCGTCTTGTCATCCAGGGGGATCTTGGAAATATCAAGCTCAGCACCGGTTTCACGCACCAGCTTCTCGGCGCGGCTGAGGACGGTCAGCGTCTTGAGCCCCAAGAAATCGAATTTCACCAGCCCCGCGGCCTCAACGTATTTCATTGAAAATCCGCTGACCGGCATGTCGGATTTGGGGTCGCGGTATAGCGGGATTAATTCCTGGAGTGGCCGGTCGCCGATGACGACCCCGGCGGCGTGGGTTGAGGCATGGCGGTATAGGCCTTCCAACTGCCGGGCGATGCGGATCAGTTTGTCCACCTGAGGGTCTTCGTTCGCCAATTGGCGAATTTGCGGTTCCGCTTTCATGGCTTCGTCCAGGGTCGGCGGATTGGCGGGATTGGACGGCACCAGTTTGCAGATCTTATCGACGTAGCCGTAGGGCATTTCCAGAACCCGGCCGACATCGCGCAGCACGGCGCGGGCCTGCAACTTTCCGAAGGTAATAATCTGGGCAACGTGATCGCGGCCGTATTTTTCCTGAACGTAACGGATCACTTCGTCACGACGGTCCTGACAAAAATCAATATCGAAATCAGGCATGGAGATACGATCAGGGTTAAGGAACCGTTCGAACAAAAGTCCGAAACGAAGCGGGTCGAGATCGGTGATGGTGAGCGCCCAGGCGACTACGGAACCGGCGCCGGACCCGCGTCCCGGGCCGACGGGAATGCCATGATCCTTAGCCCAATGGATGAAGTCGGCGACGATCAGGAAGTACCCCTGATACCCCATGTCGTCGATAACCTTGAGTTCGTATTCAAGCCGCTTCCGGTAGGGTGCGGCGGCGTGCTGTTTTTCATCGTCGGTCAGGTCGGGGGTAAATACCTGGGCTTCGATCCTGGCTTCCAGGCCGGCCTTGGCCTGGGCGGTGAGTTCCTCTCCCTCTGAGCGGTTCGTGCCGCAGTCATAGGGTGGCAGGATCGGCGGGCGGGGCTCTGCCATGAAGGCCGTTCGCTGGGCGATGACGAGGGTATTGTCGACAGCCTCCGGCAGATCCCTAAACAGGGACCGCATTTCCATGGCCGACTTGAAGCCATTATCCGGTGACAGGCGGCGGCGTTCGGTATCCGAAATATAGGCTCCCTCGGCGATGCAAATCAGCGCGTCATGGGCCTCATGCATGGAGGTGTCGGAAAAAAAGCACTCGTTGGTGGCGACAATGGGCAGGTCCATATCATAGGCCATGTCGAGGAACCCGGATTCGGTCTGTTCTTCCTCCGCCAAGCCGTGGCGCATCAGTTCCACATAAAGACGGTCGGGGAAAATTTCCTTGAGGCGCCCAATCAACGCCTTGGCCTCATCGATTTGGCCGTTGACCAACAGATTGCCGACCGGACCCAATGGGCCGCCGGTTAAGGCGATTAAGCCTTCGCTGTGGCTCGCTAATGCCGACAGCGCCACCTGGGGTTCAATCGGAGGCCCGGTTTCAGGGTCGCCCAAATAGGCCCGGCTGATCAGTTGAAGCAGGTTGTGGTACCCGACCTCGTTCTGGACCAGCAACACCAAGGCATCGGAGTCCTGGGCCGTTTTGTGGCTGGCGTTGGTGCCGTTTTTTGATCCATGGGAGGCGTCGGCCTTTTTTTCGCGGGTGATGGAAAGTTGGCAACCGATGATCGGCTGCACACCGGCCTTGGCGGCGGCGGCGAATTCCAACGCCCCGAACAGATTGTTGGTGTCGGTGATGGCGACCGCCGGCATATTCTTGTCAACCGAGAGCCGTACCAGTTCCTTGATGGGAATGGCGCCTTCCGAGAGTGAATAAGCGCTATGAACGCGCAGGTGGACGAAATCCGCGTGAGGCATCAGCAAGGATTCCATATCAAGCGGACAAAGTCACCATATCTTGTAGTGTTGGATTAACTTATCCACAAG
>DASCOC010000010.1:0-2141 GCA_036011805.1 Rhodospirillales bacterium | reverse complement strand
GATTTTCCTGCCGGCGTATCGCCGCCGCCGCGCCAAGGCCCTGCAAAACGGCATTGCCCAGGGGGATTGAACCCTTAAGCCCCGTCATGGAGATTGGTGATATTGGAGCGGGCGAAGGGAATCGAACCCTCATCTAAAGCTTGGGAAGCTTTCGTTCTACCGTTGAACTACGCCCGCCTGGCGTTACCCATACCTTAATAGGGAACTCGGGAAAAGTCTCAAGCCTTTGCTTCGCCGCATACGGCACTGTTCACGAACCTTTGACCGCGACGTTGGCGGTTTCGTCGGGTTTTTGGTTGGATTGTCTTCGCCGGAAGGCTAAACAGTCCTCTTACCAACGGATAAAAAACCGGCACAATGGAACCCATGCCCGAAGGCAACGCATTCCCGAACAAGTCCCTGGACCCGCGCAAATTCCAGGACCCTCTCGTCACCGCCGAGGGCGTTCAGCGTGCCGTCGTCGCGCTGACGCACCTGAGAACCCTTTGGTTCAACACCGGTTCGCTGTGCAACATCACCTGCCAGAACTGCTACATGGATTCCAGCCCCACCAATGACCGGCTCTCCTACATGACGGTGGCCGAGGTGCGTGCGTTTTTGGATGAGATCGAAGACGAACGCCTGCCGGTCGAGGAAATCGCCTTCACCGGCGGCGAGCCGTTTATGAACCGGGAATTGCCGGACATGATCGAGCTGGCGTTGGCCAAGGGATACCGGGTCCTGGTGCTGACCAATGCCATGAAGCCGCTATTGAACAAGCGCCCCCGGCTGCTGGAAATCCTGGGCCGCCACGGCCAGGCGCTGACGCTCAGGGTTTCAATCGATCACTATACCAAGGCCAAGCACGAAGCGGTGCGCGGCGAGGCGTCCTGGACGCCGATGATCGAAGGCCTGCGCTGGCTGGCTGAAAACAATTTTAAGATCACCATCGCCGGGCGAACCTGTTGGGATGAAAGCGACGCCGACGCGCGCCGCGGCTACCGTGACCTGTTCGAGGCCGAGGCCATCCCCGTCGATGCCGATGACCCGGCGTCTTTGGTTTTATTCCCGGAAATGGATTCCGCCGCCGATGTTCCCGAAATTACCACTCATTGCTGGGATATTCTTGGCGTCGCGCCGGAAACCATGATGTGCGCGACGTCGCGCATGATCGTCAAACACCGCGGCCAGGACAGGGCCTCGGTGGTGCCGTGTACGCTGCTGCCCTATGACACCGCTTTCGAACTGGGCCATGACCTGACCCAGGCGGCGAAAACGGTGCAGCTCAATCATCCCCATTGCGCCAAGTTCTGCGTCCTCGGCGGCGCATCCTGCAGTCCTGAGGGCAGCCCCGAATGACGACCCCCGCCGAAGAA
Organism: Rhodospirillales bacterium; assembly: GCA_036011805.1. GTDB lineage: Bacteria > Pseudomonadota > Alphaproteobacteria > Rhodospirillales > Casp-alpha2 > Casp-alpha2. Next base: position 786 of record DASCOC010000010.1, on the reverse strand, counting down.
AATCACGTGCTCGACCTTGGCCGGCTGGACGGCCCGGTGCTGTGTTTCGGCGGACCTTATTCCAACGCCCAGGCGACCGAGGCGATGTTGGCGGAAGCGCTCACCCGGGGCATTCCGTCCGAGCGCGTGATCTGCACCGGCGACGTCGTCGCCTATGGCGGCGACCCGCAAGCCTGCATCGATCTTGTCCGCGAAGCCGGAATCCGCGTGGTGATGGGAAATTGCGAGGAATCGCTGGGCTTCAATGCCGCCGATTGCAATTGCGGATTCGAAAAAGACAGCGACTGCGCGGCCTGGTCCACCGATTGGTTCGCCCATGCGGCGGCGGTTCTGGATGGTGACGCGCTGGCGTGGATGCGCGCCCTGCCCCGTCAATTGCGGTTCACCATGGCCGGGCGCAACATCGCCGTCATCCATGGCGGTGATCAAAACATCTCCGAATATGTCTTCGCCTCAACCCCCGATGCGGCCAAGGCCGAAATCATCGACCGCCTCGATGCCGACGCCGTCATCGGCGGCCATTCGGGACTGCCGTTCACCCAGGTTCTTGGCCCGCGTGTTCTGAACACGCAAAATATAGGAGGCCGTCTCTGGCATAACCCCGGCGCCATCGGCATGCCCGCCAACGACGCCACCCCCAGGGGCTGGTATTCCATCATCTCCGGCCACGCGGACGGTATCGATATTGCGCTATACGGACTGGACTACGACCATCACGCCGCCGCCCGGGCGATCAGGGCCTACAGCCCGGATCTGCCTTACGCCCAAACCCTGGAAGACGGATTA
>DASCOC010000009.1:0-1552 GCA_036011805.1 Rhodospirillales bacterium | reverse complement strand
CAGCGGGTAACGGATATACATCATCACCGCGAGGCGGATTACCTCAGGCGAACTGTTGAAATAACGGAAGGGATTTTGCATCCCCGGAGGCTACGAAATGCCACACCCCGGCTCAAGCCGATTTGCTCTGACAAAGCCCGTGGCGGGCATCCCGGCGCCGATTGGCGCTGCCGCCGGATAATGCCGTGTAGGCCGCAGGACGCCCCTATGGAGCTGGCGGGGTAGTAACCGCCGCTCGGTGCGGCCTTGTGAAAAAAAGACAAGTGAGAAAAAAACCACCCATCCTCGTAACGCAAAACTTCTATCCGTGCCCCATAGGCCTAACGGTCTACAAATCTTTTACTACGTAAGCGACTAGCAAGATCGCCAACACCGACCCGACGACAATGACAATTATTCTCAAAAACGGCCAGTTCATCCCAATCCTCTCCTCGGTAACAATCGACATCCGAACCACCTCAAGATAGTATAAAATATATTAATCCGTGAATGCATTATTTTGAGGACATCCTCCGATGAGATCGGGTCGTAAGCTTGGAGCCATCGATCTTGCATTAACGATTATCATGTAGACCAAACGCGACGCCGAGGCGGAAGAGCTTGAGGCTCGCGGCAAGGCGATCCGCGCTCGACATGCCGAGAAGAACCCGTAGCACCGGATCCGGGCCCTACCGTGATGACTACCACGATCAGCGTGGCGGTCTCTCACGACGACCACAGAAAGCCATGCGAACAATGTGAAGGGGCAGCGAACATTCCGGGAGACCCTATGTCCGAGAAGGGTCAAAACCGGCGGTTTCAGATTGCGGCGGATAAGGTCCGTTTTGTGGCCGTAAGCCGACCATCTCAATTCAGATTGCCGGCCTAATGGATAGCCGCGCCGTCTGGCGGCCTATGAAAGGGCGAGCAAAAAACCCGATTCGACCGCTTCGCGGCCAGAGGGGGAAAACCCCCTCTGGACACCCCCAAAGGTAAAGAGGTAAGGATCCATAAGCTAAGCTTTAGCTTCGCTAAAGCGTCCGGGCAACGCGGAATCCGACGTAGTCGTACCGGTTGCCGGTGGTGATCCCGACGCGGACGGCGGAGCGCAGGTCCCCCGGATCGCTGACCCAGGAACCGCCGCGAAGAACGCGGACGCGACAATTGCCCCCGGTTGTCCAAGCGTCGCCTCCACTCGGAGCGCCACGATAGCTGTCATGCCAGCAGTCCTCCACCAACTCCCAGACATTCCCATGCATGTCGTGAAGACCAAAGCCGTTAGCTCTCCTTTCTCCAACAGGGTGTGTCTTTGATCCACTGTTTCCAGCGTACCAAGCAACACCTCCCAAGCAGCCCTCTGTATTCCCGCAGCTCCATTTCGTGCCCGTTCCGGCCCTGGCCGCGTATTCCCATTCCGCTTCCGTCAACAGGCGGTATTGCTTCCCCGTCTTGGTACCGAGACGGCGGACGAAGTCTTGAGCGTCATCCCAACTGACCTGCTCTACCGGGTTGCGGTCGCCCTTGAAGTGGCTCGGGTTCGAGCCCATCACCGCGCGCCATTCCGCCTGCGTCA
>DASCOC010000008.1:0-8890 GCA_036011805.1 Rhodospirillales bacterium | reverse complement strand
GCCCGCGCGCTGAAGGACTTCGATGGCTGGCTGGTGGAAACGTCGGAAGCGGCGGAATAGCGGAACCGAGGTTGCCAACCTCCGCTTTCGGGGGCAAAGCAGACGTAATTCACCCTTCGTGAAAGAGTCCGCAAATAACCAAAAACGGACATTGGGTGCGGGTAATGGGAGCCGTCTGCCGCATCAAAAGCGGCAATGTTCAAGCGGTGATGTCGATGAGGCTGCCACGGGGCAGGATAGACTCGGGGGCGCTGTTCAGTCGGTCCCGGGCCGCGATATCGCCAGGGGTCAGCACCGTGCCCGTGGGCTCTCTAGGCGGCAACGGCGGCGGCGGCCCAGGCTCGTTTTTAAGCGCCTGGGCACGTAGAGCTTCCTCGGCGGTGTCGGCTATACGTAACGCGGCCTGCCGGTCGGAAAACCGGATGTCCTGAGACTCGCTTTGGGCGGCAAAAAGCGCCTGGTCCGCCTGTCGGGTGCGTAGCCCATGGTTAGCCGTCTGCGTTCGGTGTTGGATGGCCTGCGCCAGCCTCCCGTTCGACAGCTCTTGCTTCTTCGTCGCCCGCGCATGCCGGGCGACCTGGACCGGGCGGGGAAATTCCTCCCGCTGGCGCAGGTTCCTGGGGTTGATCTGCGCCTGAATGGCGCGACCGCCTCCTATGGAAGCAATATCAGCCACGGCCCCTCTTCCCATATCGCCTTCAAAACCATGGTGATCATACTCAAATAATGCCGCCGGTGAAATGGTTATCCCTTTGCAACCTTACCGCAGGTAAGTTCCGCCTTGGGTCAAAAGCAGACATACATTGGCCCTCCTCCGCCCCTTGAAAATTAGAAAAATTGTTCCACATATGTTCCTTAGCCGTCCAAGTTATCGGACGGGGGCTCTTTGACATGGTGAATAAGAAAACCGCAATTACCCCTGCATGCTAACGGGGAGAGAATTGCTTGTGCCCAATTCTCACAGAAGTCCGCCAAAAAACCAAGAAACCGGCCGAAAATGGCCACCCGATACCCACCGAATGCCTACCCGATGTCCACCCTATGTCCACCCGATGTCCACCGAATGACTACCGAATGCCCACCAATGCCCACCAATGACTACCTTCTGAAAATCCGCCGATGGTTTTGGTTCGGCGTATTTTCGCCCGAGGGTGCCCTCAATCTCCGAAACGCGACGTTTTCGGCGCGTCGCCGGTCCACGGTTGACGCCCTTGGATAGGGAATTTGGGATCGGAAAAGCCCGGCGTTGACGGATGGCCCGACGGCACCAGGCTATCAATCAGGGCTTCGTCCTCGGCGGTGAATTCATGGCGCAGCGCGCCCAGGTAATCCTTCCATTGCCCCATGGTCCTGGGTCCGGCCACCACCGAGGTCACGATCTGGTTGTTGAGCACCCAGTTAAAGGCGAACTGGCCGGCCGTCATGCCGCGCGCCTCGGCATGCTTTTTGATGGTTTTGGCCATTTTGATGGATTCGGGGCGAAATTCGGTTTCCATCATACGGGGGTCCTTAACCCCGGCGCGGGTTCCCTTGTCGGCCTTCTTGCCGACGCTGTATTTACCGGTCAGCACGCCCCGCGCCAGAGGACTGTAGGGCACCACGCCGAGCCCGAAATAATCGCACGCCGGCAGCAGGTCGATTTCAAGTGTCCGGTTCATGGCGTTGTAATAGGGCTGACTGGCCACCGGCAACGGCGCGCCCATGGCATCGGCCAGGCTGCACAGCGCTGCCGCCCGCCAACCGGAATAATTGCTGATGCCCCAATAGCGCGCCTTGCCCTGGCGGATGATATCGGCGACGGCGGTGATGCTTTCTTCCATCGGCGTATCCAGATCATCGAGGTGAAAGTAGTAGATATCGACGAAATCCGTGCCCAGGCGCTTGAGGCTGTCATCGATGGCTTTGTGGAGGTTCTTCGCCCCCAGCCCCCATTCATTCGGCCCCCCGTTGTATCCTGGGCCAACGGGATTACCGCCCTTGGTGGCCAGGACCCAATCGTGGCGATGGCGCCTGATGGCGCGGCCGGTGATCTTTTCCGATTCGCCTTTAACGTAGCCATTGGCGGTGTCGATGAAGTTGACGCCGGCGTCGCGGGCCGAGTTGATGATCGCCTTGGACGCCTTTTCCGAGGTCCGCCCACCGAACATCATGGTGCCTAAACAGATTGGAGAAACCCTAAGACCGCTTGTCCCTAACCGTCTGTATTCCATAATGATTTTTCCTCCCGTGGGCATTTTATGCGACTGCCAAACATTGGTATAGCAACTAAACGATAAGGAGTCACAGCCCCTAAAGGACGGGCATGGCCGGGGGTTGCATAGGCCCCCGCCCCTGTCGGCTCGGGCCAAAAAATGGCATGATGGAAGCCGAATCGATTCTTGTTGGCGGTCATGATCCGAAGGGGATTGAACGCTTGCTGAGTAGTGCGCGCATGAAACCGGACAGGATGTTGGGGTGGGAATATTGAAGCCGTTATCCCCCTTAATATCCGTTTGCCGGCGCACCACCGGCCCTAAGCCACCACTGGCGGGCCGGGCATGGCTTTTCCGGGCCGCCGTTTTGGTATTGGTGTCGACACCCGTATTCACCACCACCGTCACCGCCCAACCCGCGCCGCCGCAGGCGCCCGCCAAAGCCCCCGCCCAGAAACCGGCGCCGAAGGCTGAGGCGCGCAAAGCCAGTAACAAATCGACGCTGGACCTGTTCCAGGCGGTCAGGCTCAACGACTTGAACGCAATAAAATCCAGCATCGAGGCCGGCGCCGACCTGTTCGCCGAAAACGAAGACGGTATGACCGCCGCCGACCTCGCCGTCGACCAGGGCTATTTCATCATTGCCCATTACCTGCTGTCGCGGCGCATGCTCGGCCAAACGCCGCCGATCGCCCTGGTCCCAGGAAAGGCGAAGGAAGCGGTCCAGGCGGCGAAGGAAAAACCGAAACGGAAGTTCGCCTCGCCCCCGACTAAACCAAAATCTAAACCGACCCCCAAGCCGACCCCCCAGCCTCCCATGGCGCCGGCGGCGCCCCCAGCGGAAGCCGAGATCGCGTCGGCCCCGATCCCACAAGAACCGATGCGGATTGAGGTGAGCCCCGCGCCAGCCGAGGATAAACCCGGAGGCCCACCCGTTGAGGCGATCACCGAAACGCCGGCTACCGATATCGCCGGAGCGACCGACGAAGTGAGCGAGTCGATTGCCGAAATCCCGGCTTCCGATATCGCCGAGGCGACCGATCAAGTGGTCGAGACACCGGCGGCGAGCGGGGAGACGGATGCGCAGACACCAGCCGAGAAATCGGAAATCCCGCTGGCCGATGAAGGCTTCATTAGTTTCTTCAAAAAACTCGTCGACCTGATTACCCCTGGCGGCGAGGAGCCGCCGAAAATGGCCAAGGAAGAAGCCGCTCCGGAGATCAAACCCGATGTTGCCGACGCGGCGTCGTCGCCGGTGGAAGCGCCTTTAGATGAATCCATCGTAGAAACGGTGGTTGACCAATCCGATGAGATCATCGTCGAGGTCACCGGCGACGTCAAAGACGGGCTGGTCGGGGAATCCGTCGAGGAAGTACCCGGGGACACTCCTCTTACGCTGGTGGAATCAGATATCGAAACGGTGACGGCGGTCCCCGACAAGCCCGAGGGCGAGGGGAAACAGGAAGGCAGCTTCCTTGACCGGATGGCCAGCCTGTTCACCTCGGACGAAAAGACAGGGGCCCCGAAAGAACCCGATCAAAAGGGGGTAGCCGGGGAGGAACCAAAAACCGCAGCCAAAGCTGACGAGGTCAGGGAATACGACCTGCCCATGCCGCCGCCAAAAACGTTGCCGGCGAAGAAGATGTCGCCCCGGTTCCTGGATAATCTGGCTGATTTCTTGAAAACGGGAGACGAAGAGGCCTTCCAGGCTTGGTTGCCGGAAACCCAGATATTGAACCCGGATGTCCGGTACGCCAATCAGGGAGAGCCACCCCCGGCAAAGGCCGGTTCCCCGGAGCTTGCCGCGGCGCCGGCACCCGATAAAGCCCTGAAGCCACCGGTGCAAGAAAGCCCGCTGGCGGATTCTCAAGAACCGTGGTCGACGGCGGACAAGCCCCCCAGCGCCCCCGACCCCACCGCCGAAGAAACTTCCAAGGATTCCGCCCAGCCGGATAAGCAGGCCGTGGCCGAAGCGCCGCCCGAAGAACCCGGCATGATCAAGGGCGTCTTCAATAAGCTTGTCGATGTCCTGACCCCAGATTTTGGCGACCGGAAACGGCCTGAACGGCTCGTCCTGGAACCAGAAGAAAAATTGGCCCGGGCCGACAAAAAGGAGGGAGAGGATGGCAAAACCGTGGACGGCGAACCGCCGCCCAAATACTGGCCGATCACCGAAGTGGAAACCGCGGAAAAACTACCGGTGACGCCAAGAAAGGCCCCGCGTCGGCTCAAGACCTCGTTAAGCGGGGTAACGTTGACCCTTGGCCAGTCCGTGTCCCTGGAAAACAGTTACCCGCCCGTGGGTTCCATTTCCACCGGCGGCGGCATCGACCCGAACAACCAGTGCGTCAAGAAGAACCGGGGGACCACCTTGTTCTGCCTGGAAACCGTCGATTGGCCGGAGAAAATGCAGCCGGACTTCCTGGTCCCGACGATCCTGTATACCAGGCAAAAGGCTATTGCCCGGTATGATCAGGGAATCGCCAGCCGGTTTCACGCGCTGTTTCCGTCGGAAGCCTTCAAGCGGATCGCCCAATACCTCACCGAACGCTACGGCGATCCGACGGACGCCTGGAACCGTTCCATCGCCCCCTTCGCCCAACCCCGCCAGGACAATCCGATCCTGACGTGGCGCAGCATTGAGCCTAAGAGCCAGGTGATCACCGTCCTGGAAATCCGCAAATACGACGACAGCCGCGGCGGTTTCCCGGACACCAACCGCGGCGCGGTGATGCTGTATCTGGCCAATTCACCGCCGATTTTCCCGCAGGTGTCGTCGCATGAACTGATGCGGATCAGCCGCACCCGCTTGAACCAGATTCCGCCACCGCCGCCGGATCAGAACCCGAACGCCTCGTTTGGTCCCGACAACCAGCCTCCCAACAAACCGGCGGACATTGACGCCACTCTTGCCGAACCAGCGCCGACGAAGTCGTTCAAGGACATGACCGCGGAAGAAATCCAAGCCTTACGGAGAAAACGCAAAGCCAAGGAAGCCGGAGGAAACGCCGGGGCTCCGGCAGTACCGCCTGACGACTCGTTTGAATTGCCGTCCGACCCCTTAAACCGTTAGCGAAAGACGCGAATCCACTCCGGTAAATCTCTATATCATGTCCCCGCACATCCCGCCTTAAAGGGCTGTAGGCCTTATCCATAAACGGTTTTAGGAATTGCATTGAAGCCCATGGCGTTCATCCGTATATATCAAACTCAACTGTATTAGAAACTCTCTAAATTCAGACTACGGACTTAAAATAGAGGCAATAAGCAATGGCAAGCATCCTTAGTAATCTTAAATCTACAGTCATCGGGGGTTTCATCCTGACTTTGGTTATGATCGTCATCGTTGTCTTCGCTACCGGTGAAGGCATGCCCGGTGACAAGGCCTGGATCGCCTTTATGTGGCGCTGGCTTCACGTCCTCAGCGCCGTCATGTGGATCGGGATTCTTTGGTATTTCAACTTCGTCCAAATTCCGAGCATGCCGAAAATTCCGGACGAACAGAAACCGGCCATCGGCAAGGTCATCGCCCCAGCGGCGTTGTTTTGGTTCCGCTGGGCGGCGATGGCGACCATTATCACCGGGCTTCTGTTGGCGCTCGACAGCGGTTATCTGATGCAGGCGCTGACGCTTGGCCTCATGGATAGCGTCGCCAAACACACCGCAATCGGCATCGGCATGTGGCTGGGCCTGATCATGTGGTTCAACGTCTGGTTCGTCATCTGGCCGAACCAGAAGATTGCCTTGGGCATCGTCGATGCCGAAGCCGACGCCAAGGCGGCATCGGCGCGTAAGGCGATGTTGTTCTCACGCACAAACACTTTGCTTTCGTTCCCCATGCTCTACGCCATGGTTTCGGCGCAGAACATTTACTAATGGGGAAGCGGACCCTGGGGAAAGCGGGGCCTTCGGGCCCCGTTTTCTTTTGGGGAACTTCCTGAAAAGACTCTAGTCCACCGCGATCAACGCCGCCGCGCAGGCGCGGTCTTCGCTCAGCAGAACATTGAAGGTGCGGCATGCGGCGCCGGTGTCCATCCATTCCAACACTACCCCCCACTCCCGGAGGCCTTCTCTCAGCACCGCCGGCGGCGGCCTGAACGCCGGACCGCAGCCGACGACCAGAATTTCCACGGGTGGTCCGGCGCTAATATCTTTCAGCTGTTCAAGGATAATGTCGTCGGCATCCGTAACCGGCCAGGGCAGTGTGTGATCGGGAAAGATCAGGACCGAACCCTCATGGTCGCTCCCGGCGATACGAAACTTACCAGCGCCGTAACTTTCGATCAGTTGGCGGCCGGCAGGAAGAACGGGCGTGATGTCCAGTCCGGGAATGGGCTCTCTACGGCGACGCCGGGGCCGCCTCCTCCGCCGATGGGGCCTTGCCGCCACGCCGAATGTTCATGTAAAGCAACAGTGGAACCGCCAGACAGATTGAAGAATAGGTGCCGATAAAGACCCCCCAGATCATTGCGAAGCTGAAATCCCTGATCACCTCGCCGCCAAGGAAATACAATGAAAACAACGCCAACAACGTCGTCAGGCTGGTGATGACGGTCCTGGACAGGGTTTGATTGATCGAATTGTTGAGAAGTTCCTCAAACGGTAATTTCTTGAATTTGCGCATGTTTTCCCGGACCCGATCATAGACGACCACGGTATCGTTGATGGAATACCCGGCGATGGTCAGGATTGCGGCCACCGTGGACAGGTTAAATTCCAACCCCAGCAGCGCGAACAGGCCGATGGTGGTCAACACGTCGTGCAGCAACGCTATTACCGCGCCGAGGCCGAATTGCCATTCGAACCGGAACCAGATGTAAATCAGGATGGCGAGAATGGCATAGCCCACCGCCTTCACCCCGTCCCAGAACAATTCCTCCGATACCTTGGGACCGACGAATTCGGTGCGACGGTATTCGATGCCGGGCCCGAGCGCCGTCTTGACCTTGGTCACCGCCGCCTGTTGGGCCGCCTCGCCGCCATCCTGGCGCTGAACACGGATCAGCACGTCGTCGGGCTGGCCGAACTCCTGCAAGGCGACTTCGCCCAGGCCCAGGCTGCCGAGCTTGCTCCGCATTTGGCCGAGGTCGGCCGGGCCGGAAGTGCGCACATCAATCATGATGCCGCCCTGGAAATCGATGCCGTAACTCAACCCCTTGATGGTGAACAAGCCAACTGATGTGGCCACGATAAGGGCCGAAAAGGCGAAAAAGATCACCCGTTTCGGAATGAACCGGATATTGATGTCCGCAGGGATTAGGTTAAAGCCGATCATGATCCATCATTTCCTATAACGGCAGCGCATCGGGTTTGGTCCGCCGCAGCCAGACGACGACCATCAGCCTGGTCAGCATAATCGCCGTGAACATTGAGGTGACGATACCGATGGACAACGTCACCGCGAACCCGCGAACCGGCCCGGAGCCGAATGCATACAGCAACAACGCCGCGATTAGGGTCGTCAGGTTGGCGTCAATGATGGTGGTAAACGCCCTGGAATACCCCGCATCGACAGATGATATCGGCGTTCGCCCGGATCGAACCTCTTCGCGAATACGTTCAAACACCAAAACATTGGCATCCACCGCCATGCCGATGGTGAGCACGATGCCGGCGATGCCGGGAAGCGTCAGCGTCGCCTGCAGAAAACTGAGCGCGCCCAGGATCAGTATCATGTTGAAGACCAGTGCAACGTCGGCCATGAACCCGAACAAGCCATACGCAGCGACCATGAACACCACCACCGCGATGATGCCGATCACCGACGCGACCTTGCCGGCGGCAATTGAATCGGCGCCCAGCCCCGGCCCGACACTGCGTTCTTCTAAGATTGTCAACGGCGCCGGCAGCGCACCGGCCCGAAGCAGCAGCGCTAAATCCTGCGCACTTTGAAAGGTGAAGGACCCCGAAATCTGTCCGCTGCCGCCGAGAATGGGTTCGCGGATGACCGGTGCGCTGATGACCTTGCGGTCAAGCACAATGGCGAATAGCTTGCCGACGTTTTTCGACGTCGCCGACCCAAAACGCTTGGCCCCGGCGGAATCGAAGCGGAAGCTGACGACCGGCTCGTTGGTACGGGAATCGGTTGTCGGCTGGGCATCGATCAATGTATCGCCGGAAACCATGACCCGTTTGCGAATCAGGTACATGCGCCCACTCTCGTCCTCGGACGGCAGCAGCCACGATCCCGGCGGAATGCGTCCGGCCAAGGCCGATTCGACCGAGTTGCGCTGATCGACCAAATGGAAACTCATTTTCGCGGTCTTGCCCAACAGCCGCTTGATCCGTTCCGGATCATCAACGCCGGGAAGCTGCACCAGGATGCGATCATTCCCCTGCCGCTGAATGGTCGGCTCGCGGGTACCCGTTTCATCGACCCGTCGGCGCACGATTTCGATTGATTGTTGCACCGCCGCGTTCTTTCGATCGTTGATCATGCGCTCGTTCAGCGTCAGCAGTATCCGCCCGTCATCTTCTTCCAGGAAGGCGTCACGCTCAATCTCCCGCAGCAACTTTCGCGCTTCGGTGACTTTGGACTTATCCTTGATGGTGACTTGAATACCTTCTCCGGAAATGCCCAGTTCTTTATAGAGGATCTTGTCCCGGCGAAGCTCGACCCGCGCGGTATCGACCATGGACTCCAGATACTCCCGGATCACCGCCTTGGAATCGACCTCCAGCAAAAGGTGTGAGCCGCC
>DASCOC010000007.1:0-10040 GCA_036011805.1 Rhodospirillales bacterium | reverse complement strand
AGTTCGAAATTCGACCACAACGCAAACGGCTCGGCGCCACGCTGGGCCTGCCAGTAGGCAAGAAGCTCAATACAGGCTTCACCGCTGATCGTGGAGAGGTCCACGGTCAACACCGGGTTATAGGGCCGTTTTAAGTACTCTTTCCTGGCATTTGTCATGACTGCCCACAATCCACGATCCGTGCATTTACAACTTAATTGCACGGTTGATCCAAACTTGATCCCATCATTCCAGATAATTTTAATAGAAGCCAGTCGCCTGCGACGGATGGCTTGCTTTTTGACATAATTCGGATTTGAACCGCAGCACGGAAAATTAGAAGCCAACACAGAAATGGCGGCTTTGAGATTCCCGGTACTATGTTAGTTTCGAGGTAACCAACAAGGAGGTGCCGTTATCGACATTTTGATCAATATGAATTTGTGGCTGGCCTTCGTCGCCGCAACCGCCCTGTTGGCCGTCATTCCCGGTCCCATTGTTACCTTGGTCATTGCCAACAGCCTGAGCCAAGGTAGCCGGGCCGGGGTTATCAACGTGCTGGGAACCTTTAGCGGTACCGTCGTGCTGTTCACCATTGGCGGTTTGGGCGTGGCCTGGATAATGACGGCGCTGTCACACTGGATCGACATCGTGCGCTGGGCCGGCGCGATTTATCTCATCTATCTGGGTGTAAAGCAGTGGTTCGCCAAGCCGGAAACATTGGCGAACCAGCAAGCCGCGCGCCCGGGTCACTCCTTGTTCTGGCAGGGCTTGGTGGTGGCGATTACAAACCCGAAAACGATCCTCTTCTACATCGCTTTCTTTCCCCAATTTATGGACCCGGACCTATCGGCATCCGGCCAGCTTTTGGTGTTCAGCGTGACGTTTCTCGTCGTCGCGACGTCGATTGACCTGACCTTTGCCCTCCTGGCCGGACGCATACGCCCCTGGCTAACCGGTGAGCGCCGTGGCCGCATCCGCAACAAAATCACCGGCGCCCTGCTCGCCGGGACCGGCGTCGCCCTGGCGCTGACGCGCAGAACTTGAGAGAAGACCCTGGAACGCTCTCCCCGCGGTGAGGGTCAGGCGTTGCCCTCGAACTTGAACGACACCTTGAGCCGGACGCGGAAGGCGGCGACTTTACCGTCCTCGAGGTTAAGATCCTGATGGACGACCTCTGCGATGCGCAGGTCGCGCAAATTCTCTCCGGCCCTCTCGACGGCGGCGGTCGCCGCCTTTTCCCAGGACTCGGAGCTTGAGCCGACGAGCTCGATCACTTTATAGACGCTCTCTGCCATGACATCCTCCCTAACGGATTTTCCAAAAAACTTCTTATTCAGACGTCGAGAGTAGCAGAACCGGCCGGATTAGGGAACCATGGGCCATCCGAATTTTGGTTTGTTGCCATTAGCAAAATTAAGAACTTCCGTTAAACGGCCATTGGGTTACCATACAAAGTGAAACCAAATAACCGGACGCTTCAACGGGGGCCACAGGATATGATCCGGCACTTCGACGCTACCGAAGGAGCCCGCGACAGGATCGTCAATACGGCATTGATTGCCGTTGCAGTCGTCGGTTTTGTGGCGTTAGTGATATCCCTCCTGCGTACCACGTCGATCGGCTGGCAGCCGGTCATGGCCTTTCACATCGTCTTCTGGGTGACCATTTCCGGCGCTGCCATCTTCCGCCACCGCCTTCCGTTTCAGTTCCGCGCATGGCTTCTGATCGGCATGTTGCTCGCCGTATGCCTCGGCGGCCTTTTGACATTCGGCCTCATTGGGATGAACATCCCCGGATTATTAATGGTGACGGTACTGACGACTTTGTTGTTCGGTTCCCGCGTTGGCTGGGCGATGGCGGGCATTTCCCTGGCCATGATTGCGGTGGTCGGCGTTGGCGTCAGCCTGGGGTGGATTTCGTTCGAATTCGACACCGCTCTTTATGCGATCGCACCCACTTCCTGGGTTTTGGCTGTCATCGTCTCCCTGATGCTTGTTGGCCTCTGCATCACCGGCCTTTCCTGGATACACGGGGCGCTGACCGATTCGGTCGCTCAGGTTGAAAAAGCCGAAGAATCGTCCCAGCTGCTGGCCTCCGCGATCGAACCGCTAGGCGAAGCCGTGGCCATCTACGATGCCGATGACCGATTGGTTTTTTGGAACGAAGCTTACCGCAAGCACCATGAAGGAAAACTCGAAAAACTCCTCAAACCCGGCCTCAAATTAGAAGACCTGGTTCGTGCCCGCGCCTTCTCGGGCGAGGCGCCGGAGGCGATCGGCCGCGAGGAAGCCTACATCGCCGTACGGATGGAACGGCATCGAAATCCCGGGAAACAGTTCGAAACGCCCCGCAAGGACAAATGGTTCATTTACCGGGAAAGCCAAACACCCGATGACGGCACCATCATCGTCATTACCGATATTACCGAACGTAAACGGTTCGAGCAGGAGTTGAGCCAAGCCAAGGAAATGGCCGAATACGCCAATCGTACGAAGTCCGAGTTTCTTGCTCACATGAGCCACGAATTGCGAACGCCGCTGAACTCGGTGATCGGTTTTGCCCAGATGTTGGAACAGCAACCGTTCGGCCCCCTGGGGCACGCCAATTACCAGGGATATGCTAACAATATCAACACTTCCGGCTCGCATCTTCTCAGTCTGATTAGCGATATTCTCGATATCTCTAAGATCGAAGCGGGCGAGATCATTATTGCGGAAACAGATGTCGATGTCGGCGAAATCATCGGCGCCAGCATCAAGATGGTCACCGAACGCGCCGACCGGTCCGGAATCACCCTCCGCTCGGCGACGTCGCAAAATATATCGCAACTAAGAGGGGACGAACTGAGGCTCAAGCAGATTCTCCTCAACCTGCTGTCAAACGCCATCAAGTTCACGCCGGAAGGCGGAACGGTGTCTGTCGAGGCCCATGTCAATGGCGGCAACGCCATGGTCTGGAAAGTCGTGGATACGGGTGTCGGCATCGCCGCCGATGATCTTCCACGGGTTCTCAAACCATTCGAACAAATTCGCGACGATATTACCATCGCTCACGAGGGCACGGGCCTCGGCCTCTATTTGACCAAATCGTTGACCGAAAAGCACGGCGGCTCCCTGGACATCGAAAGCGAAGTCGGAAAGGGGACAACCGTCACTATTACGTTCCCCCCGGAACGCATCCTCTGATTCATTTGAACGCTAGGATCACGTGACTAAGGGTTCTGGCGTAATTTTTCGAGTACTGCTCGCGACATACATTGAAATAACTAGACACACTGTGATGTCTGTTGCTCGGGTATTATCTGGAAGACCCTTAAGGTTATATTTGGGGAGGGGAGGGGTTGGCCGATCAAATGGGTTGGCTTTCTGCCTAAATTCGTAATCCTTTGTTGAGTGGAAAAAAACTATGACGAGCAGCTACCTGAAGCACGTAAGATCGTTGGAAGAATTGCATAAAATCATCGAGAAAGACTCTGCCTTGGGCTCAATGGAAGCCGTGGAGAGACTCACCCAGGACGTTCAAGCGGTTGCTGAAAAAATCGCCGAAGACGCCGAGAGAATGGTGGCCCACGTCCATACCGAGGCCGAGGCGGAAAGTATGAAGTTAACGGCGAAGACGGCAATGGCTGTTTCCAAGATCAACAACGATGCGGCAAAGGCCGCCGCCAATCTCATTGGCCATGCCGAATCGCGCGAAAATGCGAAAAGCGCCGCTATTGCCGCCAATAAGATTCTGAAAGAAGCCGAAAAAACAGCCGACAAGCTAAACCGACAGGCGAAAGACGCCGTCGGCATGGTTGCCAAACGGGCGGAAACGGCGGCGGCTAATGTCAAGCAGGTTGGCGAGCAAACGATCAGGGATCTGACCGACGCCGGCAAAAAGGCAGCGGAAAGTGTCACCCGGGCAAGTAAGGGCGCCCTTACCACGTTCTCTGGGGCGGGCAAGGGCCGCCCTCAGAATGACGAGTTGGTTAACGAGGCCCGGGCAACGGCCGCCAATGTCATCAAGGTTTTGGCCCAGGCCGCGGAAAGGGTGAACCAGGCCGCAGAAACGGCGGCCGCCGATCTTCAGGAGGCGACTGACAAAGCCGTCGCTTGGGTGCAACAAGCGGCCGAAGAGGCGACCGCCACCATCGTCGTTGCCATTGAATCCGCCAACCAATCGATATTGGAAATCACCCAAAAAGGCATCACGGAAACAGTCGGCGAAGAAAAATCGTCCCACTTCAACCTGGAATCCCTGAAGAAAAGATGGAGTTCAACCGGGTAATCGCCCGGCCGAACACTTTCTAGTCTTTTAGCAGGGTCCCAACGGCGGCGAACCGCTTGGGCCTAGTGCTTGATGCCGTATTCCTTCATTGCGGCGTGCAGGACTTTGATCGACTCCCCGTGTTTGCCGGCCTTGTGCAGCGCCAGCCCCTTGGCGGCGGCGTCCTTGGCCTACGCCCTGATCGGCAACGTGCCGTGGGAATCGCTGTTGGAATTAGCCCGGATCGCCTACGAAGCCTTGTGAGACGGTTCCGGGCCATCAGCCCGATTACGGTACATCGCCTTAAGTATGGTAGCATGAGGTGGTTTTCTATCCCGTTGGATGGAGGAAAAAGCCGTGCGTCCGGTTTGCTGTGCCATCGCTATCCTTCTTGTGGCCGTTTACGGGGCTATCACCGCCCCGGCAGCCATCGGCGGCCAGGCGGTGGACCTGGAATTGGCCTTGGCGGTCGATACGTCGTGGAGCGTCGATACCGGCGAAGCCATGTTGCAGCGCAAGGGTTATGTCGACGCGTTTCGCCATCCGTCCGTCATCCAGGCCATCGAAAACGGACGCCTGGGGCGCATTGCCGTCGCCTATGTAGAATGGTCCAGCGCCAATAACTTGTTGGTCGTCGCCGACTGGACGGTTATCGAAGACCGGGAAAGCGCCTACAAATTCGCCAACAAACTGGTCCAAAAGCCCCCCGGCAACGCCCCGGGCACCTCAATCAGCGGCGCCATCGACTATTCGGTGCCGCTTATTCAAGCTAACGGCTTCGACGGTAAACGCCGTGTCATCGACATTTCCGGCGACGGACCCAACAATTCCGGCGACTTGGTGGTGGCCGCGCGCGAGCGCGCGGTTAAGGCAGGCATGACGATCAACGGCCTGCCGATTCTGGATAAAGGCGACAACAAGTTAAGCTACTTCAACATTCCCGACCTGGACCTGTATTACCAAAACTGTGTCATCGGCGGCCCGGGCGCCTTCGTCGTCGTCGCCAATACAATTTTGGATTTTGCGCACGCGGTCCGGCGCAAATTGATCCTGGAAATTGCCGGGCTGACGCCGCCCGGCCATATCCGCGATGCCGACGCCGGCATCCATCTGGCAGGCGCCGGGCAAGTTGCCCAACTCAAGCCACAGGAGGCGCCGCCTTGCGATATCGGCGAGAGCTTGTGGCGAAATCGCTATCTACTCAATTTATAAAAACCCCGTCGCTGGCGGGACGGCCTGCCAGGTAGAAAAAGCCTGACGGCTTAGTCCCCTCAATCGCCGTTGTTTTCCCAGATTTCCTTGACCTTGTCGGCCAGCGCCATCGGATCGAACGGTTTGGCGATCACGCCCAGCGCCCCCATTTCCTTGTAGCGCTCGACTTCCGCCGGCATCGCCTTGGCGGTCAGAAAGATGGCCGGCGTCCCATTCAGGGCGTCGATTTTCCATAATGCCAACAGCGTATCGGGGCCATCCATGCCCGGCATCATGACGTCCAGCAGCAGGATATCGGGCTCGAACCCGGGGGCTTTTTCCAGGGCCTCGGCCCCGGACCCGCAGATCAGGACCTCAAACCCGCCGACCGTTTCCAAGGCCAGCTTGGCGACCTTTTGGATGTCGGTTTCGTCCTCGACATAAAGAATTTTTTTTAATGTTTCACTCATGGGGCTCCCCTCAATAGACCACGACACTACGGATGCTCATCCCCGCGTGCATTAGATCGAATGCGTTGTTGATGTCATCCAAAGGCATCTGATGGGTGATCAGGTTGTCGATATTGATCTTGCCGTCCATATACCAATTGACGATCTCCGGCACGTCGGTACGGCCCCGGGCGCCGCCGAAGGCGGTGCCGCGCCAAACCCGGCCGGTGACCAATTGGAACGGCCGCGTGGAAATTTCCTGTCCGGCCCCGGCGACGCCGATAATGGTGCTTTCGCCCCAGCCCTTGTGGCAGCATTCGAGCGCCTGGCGCATGGTGCCGACGTTGCCGATGCATTCGAACGAATGATCGGCGCCGCCGCCGGTGAGATCGACCAAATAGGGAACCAGGTCGCCTTCGACCTCGTCGGGGTTGACGAAATGGGTCATGCCGAATTTTTCGGCGATGGCCTTACGGCCGGGGTTGAGGTCGATGCCGACGATCATGTTGGCGCCGACCATCCTGGCCCCTTGGATAACGTTGAGGCCGATGCCGCCGAGGCCAAAGACGATAACGTTGTCGCCGGACTGGACCTTGGCGGTGTTGATGACGGCGCCGATGCCGGTGGTCACCCCGCAGCCGATGTAACAGACCTTGTCGAAGGGCGCGTCGTCCCTGATCTTGGCCAGCGCGATTTCAGGAATCACGGTGTGGTTGGCGAAGGTCGACGTGCCCTTGTAATGGAAAATCTTCTCTTTACCGATGGAAAACCGGGACGTGCCGTCGGGCATCAGGCCGGCGCCCTGGGTCTCGCGGATGGCCTGGCACAGGTTGGTCTTGCCAGACGTGCAGTAATCGCAGACCCCGCATTCAGGCGTGTAAAGCGGGATGACGTGATCGCCCGGTTTCAGGGTTGTTACCCCGCTTCCGACCTCGACCACCACGCCGGCGCCTTCGTGGCCGAGGATGGCCGGGAACAGGCCTTCCGGGTCTTCGCCCGAGCGGGTGAATTCGTCGGTGTGGCAAATCCCGGTGGCCTTGATCTCGACCAGGCATTCGCCATCTCTCGGCCCTTCCAGGTTAACGGTTTCAATGGAAAGCGGCTGACCCGCCTGATAGGCAACCGCGGCGCGGGTTTCCATGACTTCCTCCCTCGGCGTTATTATTCCCCCGGCGCCCCGAACAACGGCCCAAAATGGCTGCTGAACCGGATGTGTTGTTCGGTGGTCAGGGTCTGATCCCTAATCACCATCAAGCCGCCCGCATCCAGCCAGGATTGGCGGATGTCACTGGCAAGGTTTTCGCCGATGGGCTGGGCCAGGTCCAATCCGGTGATTTCCGCGCCCAAGACCGGCGATAGCGGGTTGACGGTGAAGCTCATAGGCTATTTCTTACACCATCCACCGCCGCGCCAAAAGCTACACCCGTAATGGCCCCGGATTGACCAACAAGGATCAGGCAATGTTCGAACTCACCGACACCCAAAAACAGTTGCAGGCAACGGCCCGCCAGTTGGCCGAAAAGGTGATCGCGCCGCGCGCCGCCGAAATTGACAGAACCGAAGAATACCCGTGGGACAACGTCCAGGCCCTGGCCGACGCCGGGTTGATGGGGATGACCATTCCCGTCACCTACGGCGGCTTGGGCCTAAGCGCTCTGGACACGGTTCTGGTGGTCGAGGAAATAGCCAAGGTTTGCGGCGTCACCGCGCGTATCGTCGTCGAAGGCAACATGGGCGCCGTCGGCGCGATCATGGAATACGGTACCGAGGCGCAGAAGACGCTGGCCGCCGGCCTGGTGCTCAAGGGCGACAAGCCGGCCATTTGCATTACCGAGCCGGGCGCCGGCAGCGCGGCGTCTGAAATGACCTCCCGCGCCGACAAAAAAGGCGACGTTTATGTGCTCAACGGGACCAAGCACTGGATTACCGGCGGCGGTGTGTCGAAGCTGCATTTGATTTTCGCCCGGGTGTTTGAAGACGGCGAGGCCCAGGGCATCGCCGGGTTTATCTGTGTCCGCGACCCCGACAATGGGATTGAGCCCAAGGGTTTGAGGATCGGCACCCGGGAACCGGCGATGGGGCTGAGGGGCATACCCGAGACCGAAATCATTATCGAGGATCTGGAAATTCCCGACGACATGGTACTGGTGCCGCCCGATGGGCTGCGGCGCGGCTTCGCCGGTTTAATGACCGCCTATAACGCGCAACGGGTGGGGGCGGCGACGGTGGCTCTGGGAATCGCCCAAGGCGCGTATGAGCTGGCCCTGGACTATGCCCGCGATCGCCAACAATTCGGACGTCCCATCGCCGAGTTCCAAGGACTGCAATGGATGTTGGTGGACATGAGCATCGGCATTGCGGCGTCCCGGTTGATGATTCACAAAGCCGCCGCCAGTGCCGAGGCCGAAGGCAATTCCGGCTTTCCCGATATCACGCAGGCCGCCCAGGCCAAGGTGATGGCGTCGGAAACGGCGATCCAAGTGACCAACGATGCCCTTCAGGTGTTCGGCGCGGCGGGTTATTCGCGCAACCTGCCGCTGGAACGCATGGTTCGGGATGCGCGCATGTTCACCATCGGCGGCGGCACCGCGCAAATTTTGCGGACCGTCATCGCCTCTCAAATCCTGGATCGCAAGCTGCCGCAGACCCGGGACGGGCATTTGAAGTTGGCGGAAAAAGAAGCCGCAAAGAAGAAGTAGGGCTAGCGGGTTAAACCGCAATAGCCTCTTCGGCCTCGAGAAGTCCATCGACGGCGGCGATCATTTCGTCATCGGTGAACGGTTTGGCCAGGGCCTGATCCGCGCCCTGCAGGGTGGCGGCCTTCAAGGCCCGGTTTTTGTCCATTTCATCGACGCCGGCGGAAATGGCGATGATTTTGATATCGGGCCAGCATTCCTTGACCTTGGCGATCCCGGCGATGCCGCCCAT
The DNA here is from genome assembly GCA_036011805.1 of Rhodospirillales bacterium. Classification (GTDB taxonomy): domain Bacteria; phylum Pseudomonadota; class Alphaproteobacteria; order Rhodospirillales; family Casp-alpha2; genus Casp-alpha2. The sequence continues at coordinate 1,242 of DASCOC010000007.1, read as the reverse complement.
GCCGGGCATGAAGATGTCGATCACGGCGAGATCAAAATGCATGCGGGCCATATCCGCAAACACCGACTCCATGGTTTCCGCCTCCAGGGTTTGAAAGCCGTTTTTGGAAAGCAGGCCGGCGACGAAAGCCCGGATGGTTGAGCTGTCGTCAATGACGAGGATGGTTTTTCGTTTATGTAACATGGTTGGCGGATTCCGATTTTTTTGTTCTTGGTTACGGTTAATCGAACAGGCTGTCGATGTCGGTTTGGGACATGGCGGGGCCGTCGATTTGCGGGCCTTCCAGGGTAACGCCGTCATCGATGCGGTCGATGCCCTTGCCCGTGGATCGGGGCGCACTTTTGCCACCGGCCAACTTGGAAACACCGGCAACGGTATCGCCGATGGCGGAGACGGTACGGGCGATCTTGCTGATCCGCTGACCGGTCAGGTCCTGGAACGAGCAGGCCTCGAATATATCACCGGTGTGCTGGGTAATCTTTTTAAGCTTCATCTTGGTGCCGCGTTCCTGGGTTTTGGCGGCGATGGCGTCGGCGGTATCCTGGATCCCTTCACATGCGGTCATCATGGCGTCGGTGGCGTCTGCGATTTCGTCAGCCACGGCGTCCAATTGCTCAAGCGTCGCGGTGAACAGGTCGGCGGTCGCCTGTTGCGCCCCGAGGCTATCCAGCTTACGGCGAATATCGGCCATTCGGCCGCGCAGGGTGGCGTTTTTATCTGCCGACGCCGGTTTCGGCTTTTTGCGTTTAGAGGCACTGGTCATTGTCCGGTTCCCTCCTTACATAGAGATTCCCAGGTTATCGATCGAACAGCCTAACGGTTTGATGTTATCGGGTAAGGTTCAGGATGCATCAACATGTGTCAAAATGTGTCAAACACGGGTACAAGCGAGACGGAAGTTGGCAAGGGTTGAGCATGGAAAAAATCCGAAAAACGGAAGATGAGTGGCGCCAACAGCTAACCCCGGAGCAATTCGAAGTGTGTCGACGAAAGGGCACCGAACGCCCGTACACCGGCGAATACGAAAACGCCAAGGACGCCGGCGTTTATGTCTGTGTGTGCTGTGGCCAGGAATTGTTTTCCTCGTCCCATAAGTTCGATTCCGGCACCGGCTGGCCCAGTTTTTGGAAACCGGTGGCCGAGGATGCGGTTGGGGAGCAGGCGGATAACGGCATGTTCATGCGCCGCACCGAGGTCCTTTGCCCGCGGTGTGATTCCCACCTGGGCCACGTGTTCGACGAC
>DASCOC010000006.1:0-15879 GCA_036011805.1 Rhodospirillales bacterium | reverse complement strand
TCGATCCGGGGCCGGGCATCACCGACTTTGCTTGTGCTAAGCGGTCTTATGACGGGCACAAGGGCATCGATCTGGCGATCCGGGATTTGGTTGCAATGAAAAAAGGCGTGCCGGTGGTGGCGGCGGCCGGCGGCATCGTCAAGGCTGTCCGCGACGGCATGAAGGATATCGACGTCTCCATCGCCGGGGTCAAATCCGTCGAGGGCAGGGAATGCGGCAACGGCCTGGTCGTCACCCACCGGGGTGGCTGGGAAACCCCGTATTGCCACCTGCGCCGGGGCTCCGTCGCGGTTAAGGCCGGTGACGCCGTTACCCAAGGCCAGCGGCTGGGCCTGGTCGGCAATTCGGGCCGGGCGCAGTTCCCGCATGTGCATCTGTCGGTACGCAAAGGCAAAAAGGTAATCGATCCGTTTATCGGCGTCGGGCGCGTTAAAAGCTGCGGCCTCGGCCCGGCGCCGTTGTGGGGTAAAGCCGCCCTGGCGGCGCTGAGCGTACCGTCCACGGCCCTCTATGCCGCCGGTTTTGCGGCGGGTGCGCCGAAGCCCAGGGTGGCGCGAAGTGGTCTTTTGGCGGCGAAACAAATGCCGCGCGACATCCCGGCGTTGGTGTTGTGGGTTGATATGTATTGGGCCGAAGCCGGCGATCAACTTCGCTTTCGCATCACCGGCCCCGGCGGCAAGCCGTTCGCCGCCAAGACCGTCACCGTCAACAAGACCCAGGCCCGGCGTTTTACCTTCGTCGGCAAGAAACTGAAGGCGCGATCATGGCCGCCGGGGGTTTACCGGGGCGAGGTCGTGCTCATCCGTAAAAAAGGCCGGTTCGGCCCGTTGCGGTTGGCGGTGGCGCGTGAGGTTGAATTGCGCTAGGGCTCAGCTACGGGCACGCTACTTTTTCAGTTTCCGTTTTGAGACCAGTTTCGGGCCGGTGCTGAGGCCGGGCCGGGTCTTTTTGCCGCCGGACTTTGCCTTATCCTTAGCCTTGCCCTTCGATGGCGCTGCTTTTTTGGCGGTTTTTTTCTTTTTCGATTTTGCCGGCGGCGTCGGATCAAGGATGTCGTCGTCGGGGAACAGCGGCGGGGTTTTGTCCTTGGCCTTTCTTTTTTCCTTAGCCTTTTTTTCCTTCTCCCGTTCCTCAATTTGGCTGAGCGTGCTGACGACCAGCGGGTCGCGGTCCGGCCGTTTGCGGGATTTGGCGCCATGGACCCGAAAAATGGTCTTGAAGGCTTTGCCGATGTCCTCGCCGGATTGTTGGTGTTCGCACCAGCGGGCATAGGCGGCCAGGGTCCAGGGATTGGCCGGCATCGCCGAGACGCCGCGTTCCTGGCACCAGGATACGAACGCGTCCCAGGCCGTATTATCTTCCGTCTTTTTCTTTTTCTTCGCTACCGCCACCGTCACCGTTCCCGATCCTGAACTTAAGTAGTTTATCAGGCCATGAAGCGGGACCAAACCCCTAGTTCTATTATGGTTGTAATGAATGGCCTCAATCGTCATGGTGCCCCCGATTCAGGACCAGGAAAGCAGAGGATTCAGCGCGGTGACACCACCACAAGATCAATCCGGGCATTGGCAGGGCATGCGGACGTTCGTTGTCGATGCTAAGAACAAGGAAAGCGAAACCGTTACCTCCTTCATCCTGGTGCCTGAAGACGGCCAGCCGCTGGCGGCCTTTAAGGCGGGGCAGTTTCTGAGCTTCCAGCTCGATATTCCGGGCCACGACAAGCCGGTGTTGCGCACCTATACCATTTCCAGCAGCCCCGGTGCCGCCGGCTTGGATGACGGCGCCCATTACCGGCTGTCGATCAAGCGCGAACCGGCACCCAAGGGCAATCCCGATGTGCCGCCGGGGCTGTCGTCGAATTTTTTCCATGATCATGTCGATGTCGGATCCACCCTTCGGGTCGGCGCGCCCGCCGGTGACTTTTATCTGCATGACAACCGCAATGGCCCGGTGGTGTTGCTCAGTGGCGGCGTCGGCCTGACGCCGATGATCAGCATGCTCGACCATTTGGTTGATCAACTCCGCCGCCGCCCCATTTGGTTTATCCACGGGGCGCAGGACGGCAATGAGCACGCCTTCGGTGCGCATGTGCGGGAACTGGCGCAAGCCCATGACAACGTCACTGCCCATGTGGTTTATGCCGAAGCCGGGCCGGACGACGTCGAAGGCCGGGATTTTGATGCCACCGGGTTTATTACCATTTCGATGCTGGAACGCCTGTTGCCGGGACCGATTTGCGATTTCTATCTTTGCGGCCCGCCGCCCTTCATGAAGGCGTTATTCAACGCGCTGTTGAAATGGGGCGTCGACGAGGCCCGGATTCATTACGAATTCTTCGGCCCGGCGACGGTGCTGAAAGAAGGCGGCGAACCCACCGAACCCGCCCAGGATGACAAACCCAACAAGGCCCCCGAAGCCGCCGCCGCAAACGGCATCATGGTGACGTTTAGACAATCGGATATCAGCGTCCCCTGGGATTCGGCCAAGGAGACCATTTTGGACCTGGCCGAGGCCAACGGCATGTCCCCGGCGTTTAGCTGCCGGGGCGGGGTCTGCCAAACCTGCATTTTGAATTTGATCGAAGGCGAGATCGAATATGTTGTCGACGGCGCCTTCCCGCCCGAAGAAGAGGGCAAGGTGCTGATCTGTTCGTCGGCCCCGAAAACCGACATCGTTATCGACGCCTGAGGGTATTACTCAGGCGCAATCGGCAGCGCCGTCCGGTAGGCGACCTGCTTTAGCGCGAAGGACGATTTGATCGAGGCGACGCCGGGAATCCGGGTCAGGTGTTCCAGCAGGAAGCGCTCATAGGCGCCCAGGTCCGAGGTCACCACGCGCAGCAAATAATCGGAGTCGCCGGTCATCAGGTAGCATTCCATGACTTCCGGGCGCTCCCGGATTTTCGCCTCAAAGGTCTCCAACGCCGGCTCGATCTGTTTTTCCAGGGTGACGTTGACGAAGATGCTGACCGGCAATCCCACGGCTTCGGCATCGACCAGGGTGGCGTAGCCGCGAATGACGCCGGTATCCTCCAGCGCGCCGCGCCGGCGCAGGCACGGACTGGGCGACAGCCCGACCTTTTCGGCCAGGATGACGTTGGAGATTCGGGCGTCGTTCTGGAGCGTCTCCAGAATTCGACGATCTATCGTATCTAGGTCCTGTTTTGACATAATTATTCAAATTTCTATATAAAATTTAGCACTAATTGCTAATTATTGACATTTTTCGGCGTAATTCGCAAGGACATGCGGGGGCTTTCGGGGCTATGGTTGGCCTATGCCGCCTCTCGATAACCCAGCCCTGAGTGTTTCCGACCAAGGCGTCGATCCCGGCCCGTTGACGGTTCTCCGCGAGCTTGAAAAAAAGGTTCTGTGGCTTTCGACCTGGATGATTCACCACGCCAATTCGCTGCGCGAAAATTCGGACGGTATCAAGGTCGGCGGCCATCAGGCGTCCTCGGCCTCGGTGTCGGCGCTGATGACGGCGCTGTATTTTCATGAACTGCGGCCTTCCGACCGGGTTGCGGTCAAGCCCCACGCCAGCCCGGTGTTCCACGCCATCCAATACCTGCTGGGCAATCAAAGTTTGGATCAACTCAAGAATTTCCGTGCCTTCGGCGGCGCCCAGAGCTACCCGTCCAGGACCAAGGACGCCGACGATGTGGATATTTCCACCGGTTCGGTCGGTTTGGGCCCGGCGATGACGGTGTTCGCGTCGCTGGTTCAGGATTACCTGCGCCGCCATGTGAAAAGCGTTAAGGCGCAAACGCCGGGACGCATGATCGCCGTCGTCGGCGATGCCGAAATGGACGAAGGCAACATGTACGAAGCGTTGCTGGAAGGTTGGAAGCACGATCTCAGGAACTGCTGGTGGATCATCGACTATAACCGCCAGAGCCTGGACGGTGTCGTCCGGGACCGATTGTTCAGGTGGATCGACCGCACCTTCCGAGGCACCGACTGGACGGTGGTGACGCTGAAATACGGCAAGCGGATGATGGCCGCTTTCGAAAAACCCGGCGGCAAGGTACTGAAGCACTGGATCGGTGATTGCCCCAACGATGTCTATTCGGCGTTGACGTTCCAGGGCGGCAAGCACTGGCGGGCGCAATTGACCGCCGACATTGGTGATCAAGACGGCGTCGGCGACTTGTTGGCATCCTATGATGACGACGCGCTTCAGGACCTGATGACCAACCTGGGCGGGCATTGCCTGGAAACCATTTTGGAGGCCTTCGCGTCGATTACCGACGACAAACCGGCATGCTTCATCGCCTACACCATCAAGGGCCACGGCTTGCCGTTGGCAGGTCACAAGGACAACCACGCCGGCATCATGAACGCCGAGCAGGTCGCCACCTTGCGCCAACGCTTCAATATCGCCGAGGGAGACGAATGGCTGCCCTTCGCCGGCCTCAACAGCCGCCCGGATGATCTTTCGCGTTTTTTGGATACGGTCCCCTTCAATGCGCCAAACACAAATGGCAATACGGGAAGCCGCCGGAAATCCGCGGCCTCGGTTCCGGTGCCCGCCCCGTTGCCGTTGCCGGCCAAGGCCAAGACCAGCACCCAGGAAGCCTTCGGTAAAATCCTGTTCGAAATTGCCGGCACCGATGAAGCGCTGGCCGACCGCATCGTCACCGCGTCGCCGGACGTGACCCAATCCACCGGTCTTGGCGGCTGGGTCAATCGCCGCGGCCTATTCGCCCGGGATGCGGTCGCCGACACCTTCAAGGCCCATAACGTCGTCTCGGCGCAAAAATGGGGCGCCGATGACGCCGGCCAGCATATCGAGTTGGGGATCGCCGAAAACAATCTGTTCTTGATGCTGGCCGCGATGGGCTTGTCGCATGACCTGTTCGGCGAACGGCTGCTTCCCATCGGCACCGTTTACGATCCGTTTATCCAACGCGGCCTGGATGCCTTGAACTACGCGTGCTACCAGGATTCGCGGTTCATGCTGGTGGCGACCCCGTCCGGCTTGTCGTTGGCGCCCGAAGGCGGCGCCCACCAGTCGATCGCGACGCCGCTGATCGGCATCGGCCAACCGGGACTGGCGTCGTTCGAACCGGCGTTTGCCGATGAGCTTCGGGAAATCATGGCTTGGGGGTTCGGCCATATGCAGGATGCCGACGGCGGCGCCGTTTATCTGCGGCTTTCGACGCTGGCCCTGGAACAACCCAAACGACGGATGACCAAGACGCTCCGCCGTGATCTTTTGGCCGGCGCCTATTGGCACGGGAAGCCCGGAAAAAAAGGCGCCATCATCTATTCCGGCGCCCTGGCCAAGGAGGCGGAACGAGCCCATGGCCGTCTCGGCAACGCGGGAAAAGGCGACACCATCGGCCTGATGGCGGTGACCTCGGCAGACCGGCTCTATCATGATTGGCAGGCCAACGGGGTTAAGTCGCACGTGGCCAAGCTGCTGTCCGGCCTCGGCCCCGATGCCCGGCTGGTCACGGTGCTGGACGGCCACCCGTCGGCGTTATCATGGATCGGGTCCGTTGCCGGGCACCGGCTTAGGCCCCTGGGCGTCGAGCGATTCGGTCAATGCGGTAGTCTCAATGATCTCTACCGCGCCTACGGCATCGATGCCGGGGCCATCGAGGGGGCTTTCAAAGAGCCTTGAAATCGGTGTGATCGGCCGCCGTTTTTGCGTGGGCCGGGGGTGGCCTAAGAAATCTCGTCGCGCCAGTTGCTCGAGCCCAGCAATTCCGACAAATCCTTCAATCGATTCTGCCAGATTTCCAGATCTTCGGGATCGGCGTCTTCGTCGTCATCCTTGATCAGTTGGGTGTGCATGGCGACTTGGGACTCAACGACGCCGATGACTTCTTTCAGGTGCGGCTCGGTGATGGCGTTGATGGTCAGCTTGCCATCGAACAGCATATCGGCGCGTTCCATCATCGGCAGTTCTTCAAGCCGTTCGTCCAACGCCTTCCATTGCGCGTACCATTCGTTGTACACCGAACCCTCAGGCGCGTTTTTGCCCGCCAGGTTTTCGTCCAGGGACCCCATGATGGCCATGAACTCGTGGACCGTGAATTCCAGTTTATCCAAGGGTCGTTCCCTTCAAAATGCGTATATCTTCGGCGTTTCATATAGGATTGCTTGGCTTTGCTCAACCTTGGATAAAATCAGCCCTTAAAAGGACCGGCAAATGAGCCCCACCGATTCAAGCGATACCGCCCCGGATATGTCCCTTGGCCCGCCCCTGGACCCGCGCGTCCATCCCTATCGCGACGATATCGCCGCCGATTTTCTGGAAGGCCGCATTGAGGCCAAGAATTTCGTTGCCGGCAAGCCGTGCCGTCTCGGCGCCGCGTTCGCGCCGGTGATGAGCAAACCGGTTATTCCCCAGTCCACCCCCGGCGAACTTCAGGCCAGCGAGCTGTTGTTTGGCGAGGAATTCACCGTATTCGAGGACAGCGCCGGCTGGTCCTGGGGCCAATGCGGGCATGACCGTTATGTCGGCTACGTGCGCACCAAGGATCTGTTCGGCAATTTGCCGGAACCGACCCATTGGATCAGCGCCGTCAGGTCGCTGGTGTTTCCAGATAACAAGGGCGAATACCCGGCGACCATGAGCCTGAGCATGACCGCCAAGGTCGCCGTAGAATCCGTCGATGGCGACTTCGCCAAGCTGGTTTCCGGCGGCTGGATGGTTGCCGGGCATCTGGTGGCGTTGGATGAATCGCGGCCCGATTTTGTCGCCCTCGCCCAGATGTTTGCCCGCGTGCCTTACCTGTGGGGCGGCCGCGGCGGGTTGGGCATCGATTGTTCCGGTCTGATCCAGGTGCCGCTGGCCGCCACCGGTGTTTCCGTTCCGCGGGATTCGGACCAGCAGGCGGACGCCATCGGCGAGGACATCCCCATTCCCGACGACCTCAGCCAATTGCGTCCCGGCGATATCGTCTATTTTCCCGGTCATGTCGGCATTCACCTGGGCGCCGGCGCGCTTCTGCATGCGTCCAGCCATGACATGATGGTGACCACCCATTCGCTGTCCGATGTGATCGACCGTATGCAGGATCGTCACGGCAAGGGCGTCACCAGGGTGCGCAGGCTTTAGGGCTTGTTTTTAACCGCAAATTCGTCGTCGCAAATGAGTCCATTTGCTCGGGATTTGCTTTAGCCGCCCGCCATCCGGCTGTCCCACATGTCTTGGTAGGCTTGTTCGATATTTTTGGCGAACGACGGGCCGTCGCATAAGGGCGAGGCGCCGATGCGGTCGCGCAAGCCTGCGCGCAGGTCTTTAAGCCGGTCGAGGTCGGCGGCCAAGGCGGCGGCTTTTTTGACGTAGTCTTTAGGCGTCTCGGCGACCAGGTCATCGAGCCCGGCATGGCTGGATAACGCCCCGCCCATGCGGCCGATGAACCGTTCGCCCAACAGGGAAATCACCGGCACCCCCATCCATAGCGCCTGGAACGTCGTCGTGGCGCCGGAAAACGGGAAGGTGTCGAGCGCGATGTCGGCTTTCGCATAATGGCCGAGATGGTTGTGAAAGGAGTCCATGGTGCCCAACAGGGTGATGCGGTCATGGCTGATGCCGTTGGCGTTGAACCGGGCCATCAGCCGTTCGCTGATGATCGAGGATCTAAAATAGTTTTTGGATTTCAACACCAGCCGCGCGTCCGGTACCGCCAGCAGGACTTCCGACCAAAGGTCTAGCACATCATCGTTCATCTTGGAAGGTTTGTTGAACGAGCAAAAGGTGACGAAGCCGTTTGTTTCCGCCGGTAAGGCCGAGACATCGGGGGCGTCTTCGGGTTTGGGGTAGGTAAACAAGGAGGCGACGCGGACCAAGTCCTCGGTGAACCGTTCGCTGACGCCTCCCCCTTGACCATCAGAGTCTCCGGGAGGATGCAGGACGCTGTCGGTCAGCCAGAAATCCATCTCATCCAGGGCCGAGGTGGTGCCGCCGAAGATGCCGGCCTGCACCGGGGCCGGGCGCCAGCTCGCCACCGATGGGTGGTTGTCACCGAAATGGCCGCCAAGATAAACCATGATGTGGATGTTATCGTCCCGGATCAGCCCGGCGATGTCCTCATCCGCTAAACCCTGGATGGGGCGCCAGTGATCGGCATAGCCCTGAAACTTTTCGGTGGTGGCGTCCGGCAGGGCGACGTTGGCATAACAAAAAATCTCAAACCTTGCGTGGTCGTGATGACTAAGCAGCGGGGCGACGTTATCGCCTAAGGGGTGGTCGCGGAAGTCGGACGACAAATAGCCGATGCGAAGTTTTTCGCCGGGCGCCAGCGGCGCCGGCGCCACCGGCGTTTGATCCCGGCCCTCTGCGTCCGGGGCGACCGGTGCCGACGGGCGGTGGGCGACGGTGCGCCGGTAGGTTTCGAACAGCTCGTCGCTGCCGATGTCGGGTTTATAAAGCAGGGCATGCAGATAATTGAAATTAGCGCTCATCAAATTCGGGTCGATGGCAGTGGCTTTTTTGAAGTGGACGATGGCGCTGCCCAAATCGCCTAGGTCCAGATGGGTCACGCCCAGGTTATTCATGGCGTCAGCGAAATCGGGATTGATGGCGATGGCTTTCTCAAAGTTGGCGACGGCTTCATCCAGCCGCCCCAATTCCTTTAAGGTGGAGCCCAAGAAACCGTAGGCCTCGGCGAAATAGGGCTTCAGCGTAAGGGCCTTGCGGTAACACGCCACCGCTTCGTCGAGCCGGCCCATGCCGCCCAGGGCGAGGCCTAAGCTGGCGTGGGCCTCGGCAAAATCGGGGTCGATAGCCAGCGCCTGGTGGAAGCCGGCGATGGCGTCGTTGAGACGGCCGGCGCGGTAGTGCTCGAGCGCGCGCTCCAGCAATTGTACCGCTTCGGCGGTGGGGCTTTCCGGTTCATCGGGCGAGGGGTGTTTCAAGGCGGCGTCCTTTGTCGAAGAGGATAGAAAACCAGAGGCCGATTAACATCCGGTTTATATTAGGTCATGAACTCATAAATGGCGGCGAGCTGTGATCGGCGGATGGCTTGTTTCGGAAGGAAGGTGCGCGAAAGCGGGGCCTCGCCCCGGTGAGGGTGCTTGACGTACCAAAACGGGCCATCCGCCGACCCCTTCGGGGCGCGGTTCTTTTGTCCACTGGACTTCGTCCTGTCGTCGGTCATGATGCTTTGGCATCAATCCCTCCTAACTCCTAGCCAGTAAACAAAATAACACACGTCACAGTCGTCGCCATTTATGAGTCCATGACCTAGTCCGGTTTAACATTGATATCGCCCCTGTTGCCAGAACCGCAAGCCTCCGGGTATTCTTGACGGGTATGGATAGGAGCCGGACAAGATCATGCGGCAGACACCATTCGATTTAGCCAAAAGCGTTTTGAAGGTCGGCATTCTGCTCGCCGCCCTCGGTTTTCAGATGCTGCCGTTCTTCCTGCTGCTGGTGGTGTTCGCCTTTGCCATGGGCGTCACCGGCGGGGGCATGCTGGGGATCATCCCGGTTCTGTTTTTCGCCATGGTCTTCGCCGCCAGCTGGCTGGCCTCGAAACGGTCCCGGCTGGTGCATGCCGGGCCCACACGGCCGCCTTCGCCCTGGGCGTGGCGGCCGAAACGCCGGCGGCAGGAGCCGGTGATGTTGCTGAAAACCCGGGCCGAGCGCTACCGGGACCTCAAGGATATCCTCAGCAATAACTGGCGCTAAAATTTCTGCAAAAAATGGTGCCCCCAGAGAGACTCGAACTCTCACTCCCTTGCGGGAACCGGATTTTGAATCCGGCGCGTCTACCAGTTCCGCCACAGGGGCCTCGTTAAGCCAAAACAATAAGGCTGCGGCGCACATCATAGTCGTTGGCTTTTGCGCGTCAACAGCGGCTATTTATTGCCCGCCGCAACGCCCGCCTCGCCGTTTGCCCTGCCTGTTTGCTCTCCTTGGCCGCCCCTGCTAAACAGCGCCCCTAGCCCGCTCCGGTCTACGGAGCGGCGGAAAGGAACAAAGAGTTGTTAAGACGCCTTTACGACTGGACCATGGGCTTGGCCGGCCACCGCCATGCGACGCCGGCGCTGGCGGCCGTCTCTTTCGTCGAAAGCTCGGTGTTTCCGATCCCGCCGGATATCGTGCTGATCCCGATGGTGCTGGCGGACCGGGCCAAGGCGTTCCGCATCGCGCTCATCTGCACCATCGCCTCGGTGCTGGGCGGGATGTTGGGTTACGCCATCGGCGTGTTCCTGTTTGAGGAAATCGGCCGGCCGATGCTGGAATTCTACGGCTACGGGCCGAAATTCGCCGAGTTCCAGGGCAAATATAATGACTGGGGCGCGTGGGCGGTGTTCATCGCCGGGGTCACGCCGTTTCCGTACAAGGTCATCACCATCCTCTCAGGCGTGACGTCGCTGGACCTGTTGGTGTTTGTCGTCGCCTCGGTGGCGGCGCGGGGGCTGCGGTTTTTCATCGTCGCCGCATTGTTGTGGAAATTCGGCGAACCGATCCGGGACTTCATCGAAAAATATTTAGGCCTATTGTTCGTTGCGTTTTGTGTGCTGCTGATCGGCGGCTTCGTGCTGGTGAAATTCCTGATTTGATATGGCTCGTATTGATTTAACCCAAGTCGACCTGACCCGCCTGATCCCGTTCTGCGTTTTCGCGGTGTCGGTGTTCGCGCTCGGTAACGCCTATACCGCCCAATACGCCTTCGGGCTGGAGCCCTGTATACTGTGCCTGTACCAGCGCGTCCCCTATGCCGTCGCCGGGACCTTAGGCGTGGTGGCGTTTTTGTTGCCCAGGAACAAAACCGATTGGAAGGGTCACGCGGTGGCCTTGTCCGGCGGGGTCTTTCTTATTGGCGCCGGCATCGCCTTTTATCACGTCGGCGTCGAACAACACTGGTGGGCCTCAGTTGCGGCCTGCGGCGCCAGCGGCGGCGGCCCAGGGGACGTCGGGGAACCGCAAACCGTCGATCAATTGCGGCAAATGCTGATGCAGGCGAAGCCGGTCAAGGCCTGCGACGAGGTCGATTGGACCTTGTTCGGTCTTTCCATGGCGACCTACAATGTTCCGTTCTCGCTGGCCCTGGCGTTGGCATCGTTGTGGGGGGCGAAGCATTTACGGAGGATGCGGTGAGCAAGGCTTCACCATCCAAAAAATCCAAACCCGCGCCGCGCCGGACCCGGCTTCCCGGCGATCCGGACAGGGGTGAGGCGATCCGGCGCATGATCCGAGTCGATCATGCCGGTGAGTACGGCGCCGTCAGGATCTATGAAGGCCAGCTCAGTGTCCTCAAGGGCTCTGAACACCGGCCGCTGATCGAACACATGGCGGAACAGGAACGCCGCCACCTGGATGCGTTCAATGCCATGGTGCCCGAACACCGGGCGCGGCCGACGGCGCTGCTGCCGCTATGGCATGTCGCCGGCTTCGCGTTGGGGGCGGGGACGGCGTTGTTGGGCGAAAAAGCGGCGATGGCCTGTACCGTCGCCGTCGAAGAAGTCATCGACGAACACTATGCCGGACAGGTCAAGGCGCTCGACGCCGACCGGGAAGCCGGGGACGGTGAGGGCGGTCTCCGCGATACCCTGGAGGAATTCCGCCTCGAAGAGGTCGAGCATAAGCAGACCGGGCTCGAGCACGGCGCCGAGGACGCCCCCGGATACGAGGTCTTGTGCGGCCTGATCAAGACCGGATCGCGCCTCGCCATCTGGCTGTCGACGCGGATTTAAACCAAGGCTTATTGCCGGCGTTTCGTCGCCAGGCTGGAGATGATGCCGCGAAGGGTGCGGACCTCCTGTTCGGTGAGGCCTGCGCGTTGCAGCATGTTGCGGATATTGCGGACCATCACCGGGCGTTTTTCGGCGACATGCAGGAAGCCCGAGGCGTCCAGTTCGTCTTCCAAATGCCCGAACAGGCCTTCCAGTTCGGCCTTGTTGGCGGGCTGGGTTTCCTTCGGGATGGCGAGTTCGTCCGCCGCCGTATCGTCACCGGATAACCCGGCCTTAAACCATTCGTGGCCGATGGCATAGACGGCCTGCGCCAGGTTGAGCGAGCTGAAGGCCGGGTTCACCGGCACCATGATGATGGCGTCGCCGAGCGCAATGTCGTCGTTCTTGAGCCCCTTGGCCTCGCGCCCGAACAACACCCCGGCGCCGCCGCCGTCATTCATAAAGGCACGGGTTTCGGTGGCGGCCTGGGCCGGCGTGATGACCCGGTTGGTCATGTCGCGGGGCCGGGCGGTGGCGGCGAACACCAGTTGCAGGTCGGCGACGGCGTCGGCGGTGGTGTCGAACACGCGGGCGTCGTTGATGACGGTATCGGCGCCGGCCGATGCGGCGAGGGCGTCTTCGTTGGGCCAGCCGTCGCGGGGGCTGACTAGGCGCAGTTCGCATAGGCCGCAATTGAGCATGGCGCGGGCCGCCATGCCGATATTTTCACCCAGTTGTGGCTCGACCAGGATCACGGCGGGCCCAGGTATATTATCGGGGCGGGGCTCGAATGGTTGGGTGGAATCTGTGCCGGCCATCGCTTAAGGAGCAATCCCTAGGAGTGATTGTCGACGGCGCCGTCCCGGTGGAGCTTGTAGATGATCGAATCACGAAGCGCGTTATAGGACGCGTCGATGATGTTGGCCGATACCCCCACCGTTGACCAATGTTCGCCGTTTTTGTCCGCCGACTCGATCATCACCCGGGTCACAGCCCTGGTGCCGTCCCCGGGCGTCAGGATGCGGACCTTGTAATCGACCAGCCGGAGGTCCTCCAACTGCGGGTAAATGCCGGTAAGAACCTTCCTGATCGCCGCGTCGAGCGCGTTGACCGGGCCGTTGCCTTCGGCCACCGTCATATGGGATTCGCCCTGGACATCGAGTTTCACGGTCGCTTCGGACGAGGTCACGAGTTCGCCGTTGTGGTCCCAGCGGCGTTCGTCCAGAACCTTGAAGCTGGTGCAATGGAAATAATCGGGGACGGCGCCCAAGGCGCGCCGCGCCAGCAGTTCGAAACTGGCTTCGGCGCCGTCATAGGCGTAGCCATTGAATTCCTGTTCCTTGACCGTTTCCAACAACTTGGCGACTCTTTTGTCCTTAGGGTCGATGTCGATGCCGGCCTCGCGGAAGCGGGCCAGAATGTTGGACCGCCCCGATTGGTCGGAAACGACAATGTGGCGGCGGTTGCCGATTTTTTCGGGCTCGATGTGTTCGTAGGTGGCCGGATTTTTTTCGACCGCCGACGCATGCACGCCGCCTTTGTGGGCGAAGGCCGATTCACCGACATAAGGCGCGCTGCGGTTCGGCGCCCGGTTGAGGCGTTCATCCAACATTCGGCTCAGGTGCGTCAGCCGGGTCATGTCGTCTTCGGTGACGCCGGTGTCATAGCCCATTTTGAGGGCCAGGGTCGGAATCAGCGTTACCAGATTGGCGTTGCCGCAACGCTCGCCAAGTCCATTTAACGTTCCCTGCACTTGGCGCGCCCCGGCGCGGACGGCGGCCAAACTGTTGGCGACGGCATTGCCGGTATCGTCATGGCAATGAATGCCGAGGTGGCTGCTCGGAATATGTTCGGTGATTTCGGTGACGATGCGCTCAACCTCATCGGGCAGGGTGCCGCCGTTGGTGTCGCACAGCACCACCCAGCGGGCGCCGGCCCCGTAGGCGGCCTTCAGGCAGTCGAGCGCGAAGTCCTTGTTGGCCTTGTAGCCGTCGAAAAAATGCTCGGCGTCGAACATGACGTCGTCGGATTTGGTGCAGGCGTGCTTGATGGTGTCGGCGATCATTTTAATGTTTTCTTCCGGGTCCACGCCTAAGGCCACTTCGGCCTGGAAATCCCAGGTCTTGCCGAAGATGCAGATGGTTTTCGCCGGGCTGGACAGCACCGCCGTCAGGCTGGGGTCGTTATCGGCGCTTCGCCCGGCGCGGCGCGTCATGCCGAACGCCGTCAGTCTGGCGCGCTTCAATTCAGGCGGGTTGGCGAAGAAGGCATCGTCGGTGGCGTTGGCGCCCGGCCAGCCGCCTTCGATATAATCGATGCCGATGGCGTCAAGCTCGTGGGCGATCAGCTCCTTGTCGGCGGGGCTGAAATCAATGCCTTGGGTCTGCGCCCCGTCGCGCAGGGTTGAATCGTATAGGGTGACGCGCTTGTCGCTCATGGTTGTTTCCGTGGCCTTATTCTGTGGAACGCCGGAGAATGCCGAATTAACGCCATTTTCTCAAGGATTTACGAAACCACTACCGTCCCCCGGTCTTGGCGGGATGGTTCTAAAGGCTTATTGTGTAAGCCCAATAACACTATTGTATGTGCTTTTTCAGGTAATCAGTTCGCTTTTTGGGCGTGGTCTCAGGCATGAACGAAGATTCCGATACAACACCGGTTAATGGGGACGGGGATGCTGAATTCCTGGCCATGCAGGAAAAGGTCAGGGGCTCCAACATCGACGAAACGACTTTGTTGGCGACGGATTATCTGAATCATTTCAATGAGATCGTGATGCTGTTGGAAATGGTGGCGGACATGCCCGACATGCTCGAAGAGGTTAAGGAATGGAAACCGAAATCATATAAGGACCATTTCCGGGACAGCACGATCGCCGAAAAGGACCTGGCCATCGAAGCCTATGACTATGTGCCCGACATTTACCGCCAGCCTTTCGAGCAGACCATCGAGCAGATCAATATGATGATCGCGTCAACCGTCGAGCGCCTGGAAAAAAATTTCGCCGATGGCTCCATCGAAGTGCTCCGGGCCAATGCCAAAACCCTAAGCGAACTGATCCAAAGACTGATGGACATGGCGTCCGCCATCATCCACGGCAGTTCCAAGACCATGGAACAATCTGAAATCGATATTCTTCTCGGCGATTAGGGTATTTTAATCGCAAATTCGTCGTCGCAAATGAGCCTATTTGCTCGGGATTTGCTATGCCCCTTCGGCAACTCGGAGATCAGGCGCCTTCGGCAGCCAGGAACACCTTGCGGTTACGGGTCAGCAGCTTGACGAAGTCTTGCGCCGAAACCGGCTTCGAGAACAAATACCCTTGGCCGGTTTGACAGCCGAGCGCATGCAGGAAGGTGATCTGATTTTCGGTCTCGACGCCCTCGGCGATAATTTTGAGGTCCAGGTTCTGGGCCATGGAGATGATCGCCCGGACGATGGCGACGGCGTCTTTTTCATTGGGCAGATTGGTGACGAAGGCGCGGTCGATTTTCAGATTATCCAGCGGGAACCGGGTGAGGTAACTGAGCGACGAATAGCCGGTGCCGAAATCATCGATGGAAACCGACGCCCCTGCGGTTTTCAGGCGATCAAGTGTTTCAATGGTTTCCTCGGGGTTGGCGACCAGGATGCTTTCCGTCAATTCCAGGTCCAGTAAAGATGCCGGCAGGCCGGAATGGGCGAGCGCGCTTTCGACGCTCTTGATCAAATCGCCCTGAAGGAATTGTATCGATGAAAGATTTACCCCGACATGAACCGGATCCGCGACCAGCTTGTTCCAGCCTGCGGCTTCCTTGCAGGCGGTGTCGAGAATCCATTCGCCGATGGACACAATCAGCCCGGTTTCTTCGGCGACGGGAATGAATTCGTCTGGCGTGACCTGGCCCAACTCCGGCGATGTCCAACGTAACAACGCCTCGGCGCCGGTTATGGTGCGGCTGCCCATGTCCACCTTGGCTTGGTAATTCAGCGACAATTCGCCGTTTTCAAGCGCCCGCCGGAGCCCGGTTTCAATTTCCAGGCGCCGCTGCACCTCGGCGCTTAATTGTTCCGAATAGAATTGATAGACATCGCGGCCTTGTTTCTTGGCATTATAGGCCGCGGTGTCGACATTGCGCATCAGGTCACCGATGGTGGTGGCGCTGTCGGGGTAAAGCACGATTCCGATCGACCCGGTGGTATAGATTTCCTTGCCTTCGACGATGAAGGGTTCGGCGAGTATCTTGAGGATGACGCTG
>DASCOC010000005.1:0-17994 GCA_036011805.1 Rhodospirillales bacterium | reverse complement strand
ATTATAAACATATCAGGTGATTATTCATGTCGGCGCGCATCCTTATCGTCGACGACACGCCGTCCAGCGTCAAGATGCTGGCGGCCAAGCTGTCCAATGAATATTACGAAGTTTTAACCGCCGATGACGGCCAAGCGGCCTTGGAAGCGGTTGAACGCGATGCCCCGGATCTTGTCCTGCTGGATGTGATGATGCCCGGCATGGACGGTTTCGAAGTTTGCCGGCGGATGAAGGAAAACCCCCAAAACACGCATATCCCCGTGGTTATGGTCACGGCGCTGGGCAACAGCGAGGACCGCCTTAAGGGTCTTGAAGCCGGCGCCGATGATTTTTTGACCAAACCGGTCGATGATACGACCTTGTTCGCCCGCATTCGTTCTTTGGTTCGCTTGAAGCATATGTTGGAACAATGGCGCCTGCGCGGGGCGACGTCCGAAAGGCTGGGGTTTGAGACCGGGGCCCTCAACGTAATGGACAGCGGCACCGGCGCCCACATCATCCTGGTCGATGACAGCACGGTCCAGAAAAGCAATATCATCGAATCCCTGGATGCCGACAACGACCGGGTGACCGTAATTAATGATTACGAGGCCTCGGGGAGGGTTGCCGACCTTGGCGGCGATGTCGTCGTCATCAGCCTGAGTACCGACTCCGACGCGCCGCTTCGGATGGCGACCCGGCTTCGCTCCCTGGACCCGACCCGCCAAGTTCCGATCCTGCTGATCGGGGACCCGGAGGACCAGGCCCTGTTCATCAAGGCCTTGGAATTGGGCATTAACGACTACATCATGCGTCCCCTGGATGATCAGGAACTCATCGCCCGGGTGCGCACCCAGGTCAGGCGCAAGCGGTACCAGGACCGGTTGCATGAAGACTTTCTCCAGCACCTGTCCTTGGCCCTGACCGACAGCCTGACCGGGCTTCATAATCGGCGGTATCTATCGACCCACCTGGATTCGGTGATGGAACGGATGCGCGAAAGCCAAAAACCGGTGTCCCTATTAATGATCGACGCGGATCATTTCAAGCAGGTCAACGATCGGTACGGCCATAGCGTCGGCGATGAGGTGCTGCATGAAATCGGCCAGCGAATCTTACGCAATATCCGGGGTTTCGATTTAGCGGCGCGGTACGGCGGCGAAGAATTTACCGTGGTCATGCCCGACACCCCGATCGAGGTCGCCTTGGGCGTTGCCGACCGGTTATGCGAAAAAATGGCCAGCGAGCCGATCAATGTTTCCGGTTCCAAGGACAAGATTGTGGTAACGCTCAGCATCGGCGTTTCGGTCAGCCAGGGGTTTGATGAAACCGCCGAGAATTTGCTGAAACAAGCCGACGAAGCCATGTACCAGGCAAAAAAAGAGGGCCGCAATCAAGTTATCCCGACGCCGCCGAAAACGGCAAAAGCCGCCGTCGAGGCTTTACCCGGTTAACGCATTGCTGAGGCAGGGCTAAGAGCCCCGCGGATTATTTGATTTTGGCTTCCTTGAACATGACGTGCTTACGGACGACCGGATCGTATTTCCGGAATTCCATTTTTTCGGTCAAGTTACGCGGGTTCTTCTTGGTCACGTAGTAGAACCCGGTGTCGGCGGTGCTGACCAGCTTGACCAGTAGGGTGGTGGGTTTCGCCATCGTCCGTATCTCTTAAGTTTGGACCCTTGCGGATCGTTGGTGGACCTCTATAGGCCCCCTGAGTGGGCACGTTAGAGCGCGCACAATACAATTCGTCCGCACCCTGTCAAGTGGCGTGCCCTTTTAAGAACGGTTGAAATCAGTAAAGGGCCTGATGGGTGTCCGCCGTCAGGTTCAGGGCCCGGGTGAATAGGGCGGGATCGTTGATCAGTTGGCGGGCGATCTTCGCTTCCAGGTCATTGCCGCGGGTTTGCGACGGACATGAATCGCGAAGCCGGGCACGAATGGATTCGTTCTGTAGGCCCGGCGTACGCCAAGCCACCAGCGTGTCTTGGGTTTTCGAGCGGTTATTCAGCACCCGTCTTATAATCTCCTTGGCCTTGTCCTGGGCGTTATCCTTGGCGTTGGAAGTGCAAATCGCCGGACGCACCCCCAAGCCATGAAAGGTGTATCCCGACGGCGCCACCAAGCGCGACCAAGTCAGGGTAATCTCGCCGTCATTGGGAAGCCGGAGCACGGTTTGCACGGATCCCTTGCCGAAAGACGAGGTGCCGATGACGACGGCGCGATCCCGATCCTGCAGCGCGGCGGCGACAATTTCGGCGGCCGACGCCGACTTTCCATCGACCAGAACCACAACCGGAAGCCCGTACGCCAAGTCACGGCCACCGGCCTCATAATAATGAATGCTGTCGGCATGGCGGCCCCGGGTGCTGATAATTTGACCCTGGGTCAACAGAAGATCGGAGACCTTGACCGATTGTTTCAACAACCCGCCGGGGTTGCCGCGCAGGTCCAGAACCAAGCCCTTCATGGAATCGCCGAGTGAGAGACGCGCCATTTCCAACTTCTCCGCCAGGGACCGGGCGGTGTCCTGGTTGAAGCTCTTGACCTTGATGATAACGATGCCATCCGTGATATTTTGGGTAATCGTGACCGGGAAGATGTGGGCGCGATTCATGGCGACGGTCAACGGTGCCGAGGTCCCCGGACGCATCAGGGTCAATTCAATTCGGGTGTACGTGGGGCCCCGCAGGATGTTGGAAATTTCCTTTCTATTCAGGCCTTTTAAGGGGACACCGTCGGCATGGGTGAGGCGGTCTCCCTTGGCCAGGCCGGCGCTTTCGGCGGGGGTGTCGGGCAAAATGTCGATCAGCAACGGAAGCTCGTCGGCGATCCGGTAGCGGATGCCGATGCCGCCGAAACCATCCCTCTTGCTACGGTTTTTCTTCGCTTCCTCGGCGCCGGCGTAGCGCGAGAAGATATCCAGATTGGACAGCACCCCATCGAAAACGGCCTCGTAGACGGCCTCCATGTCGGCGGTCTGCAATTCCGTCGAGGCTTGCCTGGCGGTAATGATGATGTCGGTGGTCAGGGCGGCCCAGCCGTTGACGTTATCGGACGGCGGCGCCGCCAAGCGGGTCACCTCACGGCCATCGGCCAATAACACCACCTTGCCGCCGGTGCTGGATACGGTCAGCCCGGGGTCGATGGCCCCGAGGCCGCGGATGCCTTCGATGGCGATGTCTCCGGCGGGTACCGGGTCGATATATTTTTCGGTGACGCCGCTGAACCCGGCGGCAAAAACCTCGGTCGCCTGGATCCGGGAAAAGACCGTCTTTCCGGCGGCGGGGGGATTGGTTAACGGCGCGCAGGCGGTGAGCAGCAAAATCGCCAACCCGCAAAAACCGGTCAACGAGGCCCGCCAATAACGGTGGTGAAGGTTCATGGCCGTGATCATCTACTAAATTTCAGGTCTCGTCAGCTATGGGTTTTCCAACAAGCCGAATGTCTATGAAACCAGTATACAACATCCGCCCCGGAGTCACCTTTTGGCTTTTTTATTCTTCCGCTTGCCCTTATCCCACTTGGCTTTCGCGGGCTTCCCCCTGGATTGACGCGGGGCACGAGAATCGTCCGAATCAGCCCCTGAATCGGCGAGCGCGAAGATCATGCCGCCGGAAACCGGGTTGGCTTCTCTCAAGGTAATCTCGATATTTTGGCCGAGCCGGTATTCACGGCCGCTTCGCCGGCCGCGCAGCGAATGACGGTCTTCGTCATGAACGAAATAATCGTCGCCCAGGGTGCGGATGGGGATCAGGCCGTCGGCGCCGGTCTCTTCCAGGGTCACGAACAACCCGAAGCGGGTGACACCGTTGATGCGGCCACCGAATCGGGCGCCGATACGTTGTTCCAGGTAGGCGGCGGTAAAACGGTCAATGGCGGAACGCTCGGCGCCGGCGGCGCGGCGTTCGGTTTCCGACAGGTGCTTGCCGGCCTCGGTCATGTCGCGGGGAAATTTGCCGAGGCCGCCTTGGCCGAGGCCGCCGGCATCAATCAGGGCGCGGTGCACCAACAAATCGGCATAACGGCGGATCGGCGAGGTGAAATGGCAATACCGCCGGAGCGCCAGGCCGAAATGGCCGAGGTTGCCGGGGCCGTATTCGGCCTGGGCTTGGGATCGGAGCACCATCAGGTTGACCATCGGCGCATGCGGCGTGTTTGCGGCCTTTTTGAGAATGGAATTAAAGCGTTTCGGTGAGGCGACACCGCCCTTGGCGAAATTGATGTTGATGCTGGCAAGCACCTCGCGCAGCGCGTCCAACTTCTCCGTCGAGGGTTCGTCGTGAACCCGATAGAGGAAATCCCGCCGCTTCTTTTCCAATGCTATGGCGGCGGCGACGTTGGCGGCGATCATGAATTCCTCGATCAACTTGTGCGAATCCAGGCGTTGGCGGTTGGCGATGGCCTCGACGCTGCCGTCCTTGGCCAGCCGGATCACCCGTTCCGGCATTTCCAGATCCAGGACGCCGCGCGCCTCCCGGTCCTTGAGCAACGCTTGATAAGCCCCATAAAGCGGGTTGATGACGGTTTTCAGCAACGGCTTGGTGATCTTGTCGGGACGGCCGTCCTGGGCCGCTTGAACCTGTTCGTAGGTCAGCCGCGCCTTTGACTTCATCAGTCCGCGCTTGAATTGGTGACGGATCAGTTTGCCCGCGGCGTCGATCCAAAGATGCACCGCCATGCAGGGCCTGTCCTCATGGGGGACCAGCGAACACCAGCCGTTGGACAACGCTTCCGGCAGCATCGGCACCACCCGGTCGGGGAAATACACCGAGTTGCCGCGCTCGTAAGCGCCCGTATCCAGCCCGTCGCCGGGGCGCACGTACCAGGACACATCGGCGATGGCGACCAACAGGTGCCATCCGCCTGGGTTTTTCCTGTCCCGGTCGGGTTCCGCCCACACCGCGTCATCGAAATCACGGGCATCGGCGCCGTCGATGGTGACCAGCGGGATGTCACGGAAATCATCACGGCCCTTGGCCGGCGCCGGACCCGCCGCTTCCGCCAATTTTAGGGCGTCGTCGCTGAACCGGGTCGGCAGGCCGTAATCGGCGATCGAGATCATCGAGGCGGTGGCGGCCCCGCCTCCAATTTTACCGTCTCCTCCTCCACCGGCGACACGCTCGACGATTTTGGCCCGGCGCAGTCCCAATTTCCGGCCCGCCACCGGCTCGGCGCGGACCAGGTCGCCGGGTTTGGCGTCCAGGGTGTCTGGGCCGTCGATGACGTATTCCCCTTTCGATCGCCGGTCCGTGGGGCTGAGACGGCCTTGACCGCCGACAATTCCGAAAATGCCGAGGACCTGGTCGGGCGCGGCGGCGATGGTGCGGATGACCCGGGCCTCATAGGCGCCGTCGCCGGTGGGACCGAGCCGCGCCAGCACGCGGTCGCCGGGGCCGGGCTGCGGCTGCCGGCGCGGGTCCAGGACCATATAAATCTTGGGCGGTGGGTCCTCGCTCTCCCAGGTAACGGGCCGGGCCATCATTTCGCCGTCCATATCGGGGCCGGTAACTTGAATCACCGTCACCGAGGCCAAGGTTCCCGGTTTTCGCACCCGCTTGCCCCGGTCTTTCTGGAGAGTTCCGGATTGCTGCATGTCGCGCAGCACCTTTTTCAAGGTCCTTTTTTGGCGTGCATTAAGCTTGAAGGCGCGCGCGATTTCGCGCTTGCCGACGCGCCCGGGGCTTTCTTCTACGAATTTCAGGATGTCTTCGTCGCTGGGGAAGGGGGCCGCCTTGGTGGGTTTCTTCGGCGCGGGTTTCTTCGGGGCGGTTTTCTTAGGCGTTTTTTTTCTAGGGGGTTTGGTCAAGGTTTCTATTCGTTTGCGGCTTCTGGCTGTGCCGGGGTGGCGGTTTTCTTTTTCTTCGCCGTCTTTTTCTTTTTCGGTGCGGCCTTCTTTTTCGGTGCCGCTTTTTTGGCGCCCTTGCCGTTCTTCTTGGCTTTCGCTTCCAAAAGCTCAAGGGCTTGCTCGAAGGTGACGGTGTCGGGGTCGGTGCCTTTCGGCAACGTCGCCATCAGCTTGCCGTGCTGCACGAACGGCCCCCATCGGCCGACCTTCTGGACCACCGGCTTTTTGTCTTTCGGGTGGCTGCCCAATTCCTTGGGCGGCGCCTTCCTGGGCACGTCCGCCAACAGGTGAGACGCCCTGTTCAAACCGATGGTCAGGACGTCATCGCCTTCCTTCAGGGAAACATAGGTGCCGCCGACCTTGATAAACGGGCCGAACCGCCCGAAGCCGGCGGTAATCATATCGCCGGTTTGCTCATCGATGCCGACGTCACGGGGCAGGCTCAACAACCCCAGCGCGGTTTCCAGGTCAACATCCGCCGGGTTCGAGGCTTTCGGGATCGACGCCCGTTTCGGCTTGATCTTCTTCTTGGCCTCGCCGGTTTCCTCGCCCCGTTGCACATAGAATCCGTAAGGCCCCTTCCTGAGGCTGATGATGTCGCCGGTGTCCGGGTCCGGGCCCAGTTCTTTCGGGCCATTGGCGAGAAGCGCCTCGTCGCCGCCGTTGCCGTTGGTGACCTCCAACGGCCGGGTGAACTTGCATTCGGGATAATTATTGCAGCCGATGAAGGCGCCGAACTTGCCGAGTTTCAGGTTCAGTCGCCCGTCGTCACAGGACGGGCATTTGCGGGGATCGGAGCCATCTTCGCCGGGACGGAAGAAATGCGGACCCAGCAGCGCGTCCAGTTTGTCGAGGACTTCGGACACGCGCAGGTCCTTGGTCTCGCCGATGGCGTTGTTGAAGGCGTCCCAGAATTCATGCAGCACCGCTTTCCAGTCGATGCGGCCGCCGGAAATGTCATCCAGCTTGTCTTCCAGATCGGCGGTGAAATCGTATTCCACGTAACGATGGAAATAACTTTCCAGGAAGGCCGTCACCAGCCGCCCGCGATCGACGGGTTCGAAGCGACGCTTGTCCAGGGTGACGTAGTTGCGTTCCTGGAGCACCGAAATGATGCTGGCGTAGGTGGACGGGCGGCCGATGCCCAATTCTTCAAGCCGCTTGACCAGGCTGGCTTCGGTAAAGCGCGGCGGCGGCTGGGTGAAATGCTGGTCCGGGGTAACGCCCAGGCGGTCCAGCGACTGACCCTCATTCAGCGGCGGCAGTATCTTTTCGCCGTCTTTGTCGTCCTGGTCGTCCTTGCCTTCCCGGTAGAGCCTGTAGAAACCATCGAAGACCACGGTCGAGCCGGTCGCCCGGAAGATCACTTGGCCGTCCGGGCTGCCGATATCGGCGGCAACCTGGTCGAGCACCGCGGATTCCATCTGGCTGGCGACGGTGCGGTTCCAAATTAGCTGATAGAGGCTTTTCTGTTCGGGGTCCAGGTGCGCCTCGACGTCCTTGGGGCGGCGCATGACATCGGTGGGGCGGATCGCTTCGTGGGCTTCCTGGGCGTTCTTGGCCTTGCTTTTATAGGCCCGCGGGCTGCCCGGCACATAGTTGTCACCGTAATCCCGCCCGATCAGCGACCGGCTGGCGCCGATGGCGTCATTGGATATAAAGACGCCGTCGGTCCGCATATAGGTGATCAGGCCGACCGTTTCACCGCCCAGCGAGATGCCTTCGTACAGGCGTTGCGCCACCTGCATGGTGCGCTTGGCGGACATCCGCAGCTTGCGTGACGCCTCTTGCTGTAAGGTGGAAGTGGTAAACGGCGCCGCCGGGTGACGCCGGGCCTGTTTCTTCTCGACTTTGCTTACGGAAAAATCTTGGGCCAGGGCGGCATCGACGGCGGCGGTGGCGGCGACCTCGTTGCCTAAGTCCATCTTGCCCCGCTTGTCGCCGTTCAGGTGGGTCAACGCCGCGTTGACGATGTCGCCGGCGGGGGTCTTGAAATCGGCCTGGATGGACCAGTATTCCCGAGGCACGAAATTCTCGATATCGGTTTCGCGCTCGCAGATCAAGCGAAGCGCGACCGACTGCACCCGGCCGGCGGACTTGCTGCCCGGCAGCTTGCGCCACAATACCGGCGACAGGGTGAAACCGACCAGATAATCCAGTGCCCGGCGCGCCATATAGGCATCGATTAATTCGGTGTCCAGGTCACGGGGGTGCTTGAAGGCTTCCAGGATGGCGGACTTGGTGATCTCATTAAAGACGACGCGCTTGACGGTAACGTCATTCAACTTTTTTTGTTCGTCCAAAATTTGCCGCACGTGCCATGAAATGGCTTCGCCTTCGCGGTCCGGGTCCGTGGCCAGGTAAAGGTGATCGGCCCCCTTCAGCGCCTTGGAGATTTCGCCGAGATGCTTTTTCGCCCGGTCATCGATTTCCCAATCCATTTCGAAGTCGGCCTCGGGGCGCACGGAGCCGTTCTTGGACGGCAGATCGCGGACATGGCCATAGCTGGCCAGCACGGTGTAATCCGTACCCAGATATTTGTTGATGGTTTTAGCCTTGGCCGGGCTCTCGACAATGACAACGTTGGACATGGTTCTCCGTGGGGCTTTTTACTTTTGTATCAGCGAAACCTTGTTGCCCGGGTGACGTTCCAAACGACCCGCCAACTCCAATTCCAGGAGCACCCAGGACACGACGGGAGGGGAGCATTGGCAGTTACGAATGATTTCGTCAACTAAAGTCGGCGCTGGACTTAAACTTTTTTCGACCTCACCCCGCGCCGGGCCGAGTTCATCGGGCCTGGGCGGCTCCGGAGAAATTCCTTTATAATCAATATCTTTCATGTCATTTAAGGGCGTCCTATCGGTGTCATTCAGGGCCTGGAGGACGTCTTCGGCCGATTCTGTCAAAATTGCCCCTTGGCGGATAAGATGGTTGGTTCCGCGCGCCCGGGGGTCGACGGCGGCGCCGGGGACGGCAAAGACCTCGCGGTTTTGTTCCAACGCCATTCTGGCGGTGATTAATGACCCGGACCGGGGGCTGGCCTCGACGACGACAACGCCTCTCGATATTCCCGAAATCAGACGGTTGCGGCGCGGAAAATGGCGGGCCTGAGGCGGGGTTCCGGCGGCGACTTCTGAAATGATCGCGCCCTGGTCTTTGATCTTGTCATAGAGGCCGGCGTTTTCCTTCGGGTACACAACATCGATGCCGCCGCCTTGCACCGCCACCGTCCCGGTGGAGAGCGCGCCTCTGTGGGCGGCGGCGTCGATGCCTCGGGCCAATCCGGACACCACCAACAAGCCGCCCGCACCCAAATCCCGTGCGATCCGCTCGGAAAAATTCAGGCCGTTGGCAGACGCATTGCGGGCGCCGACGACGGCGATGGCTTTCTTGGCCAGCAAATGGCGGTTGCCGAGCACGCTGATCAACGGCGGCGCGTCTTCGATATGTGCCAACAGCGGCGGGTAGGCGGGCTCCCCCCTGGCGATGAGCTCGGCGCCGATGTTATCGAGGTTGTCGATCTCGCGTTCGGCGTCGGCCTTGGCCGAGACCTTTAGACGCTTCCCCCCGCCGCCTTGCCGCGCCAGTTCCGGCAGCGCCTTCAGCGCCGCCCCCGCCGTGCCGAAACGCTCCAACAGTTGGTAGAACGTGATCGGGCCGACATTGTCGGACCGGATCAGGCGCAGCCAGTCGAGCCGGTCGGCGGCGTTGAGCGTTTGGACGCGAGAATTGTTCATGGCCGGGCGCAACCTAAAAAGTTCATGTTCCGTTCTAATACAGGTCAAGGTTGCCGCGCAAGGGGAAAGACACGCTGCCTACTTCGTCCGTTTGAGCATATAGGCCGGGATCAGGGTGGCGACGAAGACCAGGCAGATGACCAAAAAGGCGTCTTGGTACCCGAAGGTCTGGGCCTGGGCATGGATGACCGAACTCAGGTAATCGAAGGCGCCGGCCTGGCGCGCCGCTTCCGGCAGGCCTGATTCAGACAGCAATTGATCGACCTTGCCGATCATGTCCCGGGTCAGGCTGTTGGCCGAGGTCTGGGTCGCGGCCAGGGAGTCGGCGTGAAAAGCGGTGCGGTATTCCATCACCACCACCACGCAGTTGGTGCCGACGGCGCCGCCCAGCTGGCGGGTGAAATTATAGGCGCCGGCCGCCTTGTTGAGCCGGTCCGGCGGAATCCCCCGCATCGCCGCCGCCCCCATGTTCGGCATCACCAGGCCTAGGCCTAAGCGGCTGACGACGGCGAACACGGCGACCATCACGAACGGCGTGTTGACGTCGGCGCCGGACATCAGGTACGCGGCGAAGGCGAACATGGCGACGCCGGTCATGATCGGGAAATGCGGCGGCACGCGATCCGCCAGCTTGCCGGAAAATGGGATCATCATCATCAACAACACCCCCGCCGGCATCAGCACCATTCCCGCCTTGGTCGGGGTGAAGCCCTGGATGGTCTGGGCGAAAACGGGGATCGCATAGTTGGTGGCGAAATTGCCGGCGCCGAAGGCAAAGGCGATGACCATGGCGGCGGCGAAACGGGGATTGAGGAAAAAGATCAGGTCCAGCAACGGCGCCTTGGCGTGGGCCTGCCAATAAACAAAGGCGGTGGCGGCGATGAAGCCGATGGTGAACAGCCCCAAGATGCCGTCCGACCCCCAGCCCCAGCGGTTGCCATTGCCGATACCGGTCATCAGGCAGACCAGCCCGGTCCCCAGCAAGACGTACCCGGTCCAATCGAATGCCGGCAGCCGGCGCGAAAATTTCTTCGACGGCATGAACACCACGCCCATGGCGAAGGCGATAGCGACCAGCGGCAGCGGCACCAGGAAAATGTGCCGCCAGGTCATGGCGTCGATGGTCATGCCGCCGACCATGGGGCCCAGGCTCGGCGACAACGTCACCCCCATGCCGTAAAGCCCCATGGCGAAGCCCCGGCGTTCGGGCGGAAACACCGAAATAATCGTCGCCATCACCAGCGGCTGAATGATGCCGGCGGAAAACCCCTGCATGATGCGGCCGACGATCAGCATCTCGATGCTGAGGCTGACGGCGCAGACCACGGCGCCGACGGTGAACAGGATCAGGGTCAGGGTATAGGCCAGGCGTTGGCCGAAGGCCGCCACCATCCACGAGTTCAGCAACTGGCTGGCGACCATGGTGGCGATAAACGCCGTCGCCGCCCATTGCGCCATGTCCTGGCCGACGCCGTAAGCGCCCATGATCGACGGCACCGCGACGTTGACCATGGTTGCCGACAGCACCATGGTCATGGCGCCGATCATGCCGGCGAAGGCGACTAGCCAGCGATAGGCCGGGCCAAAGCGCTGGAACTGTTGCTCAAGGGTTACGGATGTCAATGTTGACTTCGACCATCATGCCCGGACGCAATAGGCCGTCTTTCTGTTGGATGGCGATGCGCACCGGCAGGCGTTGGGTGATTTTGGTGAAATTGCCGCTCGGGTTGGGCGACGGCAGCAAGGCAAATTCGCTGGTGGTAGCGTTGCCGATGCTCAACACCCGGCCTTCGAAGGCGATATCCGGATAGGCGTCGACCGCCAGCTCGACCCGTTGCCCGATTTTCAGTTTTCGGATCTGGGTTTCCTTGATATTGGCCTCGATCCAGATTTTCTCGGGATCATGAACCAGCGCCAATCGCTGGCCGGGGGTGACGTATTCCCCGACCTTGACGAAGGTCTTGTCGACGACGCCATCGACGGGGCTCTTGATGGTGCGGTCGGCGAAATCCAGTTTCTGGTGTTCCAACTTGGCGATCAACTCGGCCTTGCGGTGGGTGAGGATGGACAGTTCGCCGTCCAGGACCTCAAGCTGCGCCCGTTCGGCGGCGGCTTCCTTGAGCTTCGCCCGGGCCGCCTTCAAATCGGCGACGGCCATCCGGTTTTCACGATCGATCTGCTGATGGGCGGTTTCGGCCTGATCCAATTGACGGCGCGAGAAGACCTTGCGCTCGAACAGTGATTTCGCCCGCTGCAGTTCCCGTTTCGCCAGGTCCAATTGCGGCTGTAGCGATGATACCGACACCTGGGCGGCTTCCAGTTGTGAACGTTCCGAGGAATACAGGCTGGCGGTCTGCTCATCGACCAGCCTGCGTTCGGCGGCAAGCCGGATTCGTTCGGCATCGATGCCCAATATCTGCGCCTCCAGTTCGACGACCTGCAATTTCGATTCGCGGGAATCGATCGCCGCCAGGACGTCGCCGGCGGAAATCGTGCTGCCTTCGGTGACGCCTAAGGACGTCACCCAACCGGCGACGCGGCTGGAGACGATGATCAAATCGGCTTCGATGCGGGAGTCTTCCGTATAGACGTAATTGATCCGGTTGATGACCTCGCCGCCACCGAAATAAACCGCGGCGGCCAGGATGGATAGGATAACCGCCAGCCGCAAGGTCTTGCGCGGGGTGCCCTCGGAGGTGAAATCCGATTCCGCCGCCGCCGGTTCAATGGCATTAGCGTCGGCGGATTTCTTTTTTTTCTGATCGGCGCCGTCGGGCATGGGCGGTGGTCATCCTTGTCGGGCTGTATCGGCGTCAAACCGGTATGCCCTCAGGGGCCGCCCGGATTGTATACACTTTAACAGCAATTAGGCGCCGAGGAAATAATGGGAGAAATAAAGCCCGGTTTGGATGGCCCCTAACCGCGGATCTTAGGCTCTTCGCCGTTGAGCATTCTTTTGATATTGGCGTGGTGGCGGATGATCGACAGCAGCGCCAAGATGGCGGCGGCCAAGGCCACCGGTTTGTTGCCCATGCCATAGGCGTACACCGGTGATGCCGCCAGCGCCACCAAGGCGGCCAGCGACGATATCCTGAGCGTGCCGGCGACCAGCAGCCAGGTGGCGCAGGCGGCGACGCCCACCGGCCAAAAGGCGACCAACAAAATCCCTAAGGTCGTCGCTACCCCCTTGCCGCCCTTGAATTTCAACCACACCGGAAAATTATGGCCGAGGACGGCGGCGATGCCGGCGATCAGGCCGGAGCCGGACCCCCAACCAAGGCCCCATTCGCCGGCGACGAAGGCCAATGCCAACGCGCCCTTGCCGCCGTCCAGCACCAAGGTCGCCGCGGCGAGCGTCTTCGAGCCGGTGCGCAGCACGTTGGTGGCGCCGATGTTGCCGGATCCGATCTCGCGGACATCGCCCAAACCGGCAAGCCGCGTCAGCACCAATCCGAAGGGGATGGAGCCGATCAAGTAACCGATTCCGACGGCGGCCAGGAAAAATTGCCAGAGGCTGTCCATTATTTATCCGGTTCGAAAACGGTGCGGCCATCGACCACGGTCATCAGCACCCGGCCCTGCACCGGGCGGCCGTCGAAGGGGGAATTCTTGGCCTTGCCGCCAAGCGCGTCGGCGTCCACCTTCCAGCCTTGTTCCGGGTCGAACAGCACCAGATCGGCGGGGCGGCCCTTTGTTAACGCTCCGGCGTCCAGCCCCATCAGCGCGGCCGGGGCCGAGGTAATCAGCTTGAGGACATCCAGAAGCCCCATATGGCCGTTGTGGTGAAGTTCCAGCGATACCGCCAGCAAGGTACTCAACCCCATGCCGCCTGGCGCCGCTTGCTCAAAGGGCAGGCGTTTGGACTCCTCGTCTCGGGGCGTGTGATCGGACGCGATGGCGTCGATGGTGCCGTCGGCCAGACCATCGACGACGGCTTGGCGGTCGTCCTCGGCGCGCAACGGCGGCGATAACTTTGCGAAAGTGCGGTAATCGCCGACGGCGGCTTCGTTCAAGGCGAAATAGGGCGGCGCCGTGTCACAGGTCACATTGACGCCGCGGGCCTTGGCCCGGCGAATGGCATCGACGCTTTCGGCGGTCGAGACATGGGCGATATGCAACCGCCCGCCGGTCATCTCGGCAAGGCGGACATCGCGATCAATCAGGATGACCTCGGCCTCCGCCGGAATGCCGAACAGGCCCAGCCGGGTCGCCGTTTCGCCGGCGTTCATGACGCCGTCGGCGGCGAGGCTCGGTTCTTCCGGGTGTTGGACGATCATCAGCCCGAAGGTGGAGGCATAGCTCAACGCCCGGCGCATCACTTGCGTGTCGGCGACGGCCTTGATGCCGTCGGTAAAGGCGACCGCGCCGGTCGCCGCCAACAGTCCCAGTTCGGCCAGCTCCTGGCCTTGCAGTCCCTTGGTTACGGCGCCGTAGGGGTAGACCTTGACCAGCCCCAGTTTGCGGGCGCGCCGGGCGACGAATTCAACCACCGTCATGTCGTCGATGACGGGGTCGGTGTTGGGAAGGCAGACCGCCGATGTCACCCCGCCGGAAACCGCCGCCTCGGCGGTCGAAGCCAAATCACCGATTTCGATGCGCATGTCCACCAACCCCGGGCTTAAGCATTTTCCGCCGCAATCGACCACCTTGGCGCCCTTGGGCGCGGCTTTTTTGGTGGCCAGGCCGGGACCGACGTCGGCGATGATTTCGCCCTCGCTCAGCAGCCCGCCCTTGGTGTCCAATCCGGTCGCCGGGTCGAGCAGGCGGGCATTGATATAGGCAACCTTAGCCGATGAATTATCGTTGTTCGCCGCCATCAGCCATCCCCCTCGCTGGAACCCCCGCCGGAACCCAGGGCGAGAAGTTCCAGCACCGCCATGCGCACGGCGACGCCCATCTCGACTTGTTCGCGGATGACGCTGCGCCCGACATCGTCGGCGACATCGGTGTCGATCTCGACGCCCCGGTTCATCGGGCCGGGGTGCATGATCAAGGCGTCTTCCTTGGCGTGGCCAAGCTTTTCGTAATCGAGGCCGAAAAAGTGGAAGTATTCGCGGACGCTGGGCAGGAAGTTGCCGTTCATGCGTTCGCGCTGAAGGCGCAACATCATGACGATGTCGCAGTCTTTGACGCCTTCGTTCATGTCGTGGAAGACCTCTACCCCTAAGCGCTCGACCTCGGGCGGCAACAGGGTCTTGGGCGCGATCAGGCGGACCCGCGCGCCCATGGTATTGAGAAGGTGAATATTCGAGCGCGCGACGCGGGAATGCAGAATATCGCCGCAGATGGCGACCCGAAGGCCGCTGAGGCCGCCGCGGCGGCGCCGGATGGTGAGCGCGTCCAGCAACGCCTGGGTCGGGTGTTCGTGGCTGCCGTCGCCGCCGTTGATGACGGCGCAGTTGACCTTTTCCGACAGCAGCTTGACGGCGCCGGAATGCGGGTGGCGGACGACCAGAACATCCGGATGCATGGCGTTCAGGGTCATCGCCGTATCGATCAGGGTCTCGCCCTTTTTGACCGAGCTGGTATCGACCGACATATTGATGAGGTCGCCGCCGAGCCGCTTACCGGCCAGTTCGAACGAGGTTCGGGTGCGGGTCGAGTCTTCGAAAAACAGATTGATGATGGTGCGGCCGTGCAAAACCGGCGTGGTCTTGTCGGCGCGGCGGTTTTGTTCGACGTAGGCTTCGGAACAGTCCAGTAAAATGGATATTTCTTCCGGCGAGAGACCTTCAATGCCGAGCAGGTGACGATGTGGAAATTGGACCTTGTCCTTACCGTCTTGCTTCATAAGCCGGAAATATATGAACTTAATCCCTTCGGTGCAAGCATTGGCCTAATGCAAATGTAGAGATAGAGTGCCACGGCATGGAAGACTACCGAAAAACCCACGAACGCTTGGTCCGGGTGTTCGACAAGGAAATCGTTTTCATCATCGGCGCGACCCGGTGGGGGACGGCCTGGCTTCAGCAATGCCTGGATGCCCACCCGGAAATCTGCTGCAAGGGCGAAGGCCACTTCACCGATAGCCTATTCCCGGTGCTGGC
Source organism: Rhodospirillales bacterium (assembly GCA_036011805.1). GTDB lineage: Bacteria > Pseudomonadota > Alphaproteobacteria > Rhodospirillales > Casp-alpha2 > Casp-alpha2. Next base: position 2,380 of record DASCOC010000005.1, on the reverse strand, counting down.
GCGTGCCTTCGATGCCTACAACGCGCAATCCGACGTCGTCGGCAACCGCTTGCAGAACTCAGGTCTGCCGGGCAATGCGTCCGGGTTCACCGTCGATGACGTCCATCACCTGATGACCACCGCCATCGGTTTGATGTTCAGCCGCTGGGCCGGCGAAGGGATTGACGATGGCGGGGCGGTCAAGGTGATTGCCGAAAAGACGCCCGAACATATCATCTCGCTGGACAAGCTGGTCAAATCGGTGCCGTCCATGAAGGTTGTTCACGTTTATCGCGACGCCCGCGACGAAGCGGTGGCGGTGTGGGATTTCAACCAGGGAATCAGCCAGGGCGCGTTCCAGGAAAAATATCCCCGGTTCGGCGATTACGCCAAGGCCTTCGCCGCCAATTGGCGGCACAGCATTTCCACCACCCGGACCTTTGAGCGCGAACATCGGGGCCGGTGTTGCCATATCCGCGCCGAAGGCTTCCAAGGCGAAGTGGTGGCGTCGCTTCGCCCGCTGTTGAATTTCCTGGGCGTCGATGATGGCGAGGCCGTCATCAAGGACTGCGCCGATATCGCCTGGGAGGCGGTGCCCCTGGATGTCGACCCCGGCACCTGGAATAAAAAATTCGATGCCGATTGCCGGCAATTCTATCAGCGCGAATGCGGCGAGCTGCTGAAATTGCTGGGCTATGAGGCGTAAATGAAATCGCTGATCCTCTATATCGCCGCGGCGGCTGCCGAAATCGCCGGCTGCTTCGCCTTCTGGGCCTGGCTGAGGCTGGGCAAGAGCGCCCTTTGGGTGATTCCCGGCGTTGCCGCCCTGGTTCTGTTCGCTTTTCTGCTGACCAAGATCGACAGCCTGTTCGCCGGGCGCGCCTTCGCCGCCTACGGCGGTGTGTATATCGCCGCCTCGCTGGTGTGGCTGTGGGCGGTGGAAGGCGCCCGGCCCGACCGCTGGGACGCCATCGGGGCGGCGATCTGCCTGATCGGCGCCGCGGTGATCCTGTTCGGGCCCCGGCCCGCCTAGAGAGGGGGGTAGACCTTTTTATTTTCCCTGTCGCGGCTGGCGCCGCTCCGCGCCTCTTGTTACACCGCCGTCAGCATGATCACCACCGGCAGGGTGACGGCGGCGCCAAGGATGGTGGCGGTGACGATGCCGGCCATCAGGGTGCCGTCGCCGCCCATTTGCCGGGTCATCACGTAGGATCCCGCCGCCACCGGCAGGGCGCCAAACATCACCGCCACCGTCTGGGTGATGCCGGTGACATCGAAAACCAGGCATGCCGCATAGGTCAGTCCCGGCATCACCGCCAGCTTTAAGGCCGTTGCCAGGCCGACAACGCCCCGGCTTTTCCTGACCGCGCCGAAATCCAGTCCGGCGCCGACCGCCATCAATCCCAGCGGCAACGCCGCGCTGCCGGTGATCTCCAGCATCGGCCCGATCACCGGCGGCAGGCCAAGGCCGGTAAAATTGAGGACGATACCCAACAGACAGGCGACGATAATCGGATTCTTAAAAGACGCCGCCAGCGCCGCGCCCCAACCGGAAAGCATCGGGGTGGTGGTCTGCGGTTCGGTCTCGGACTCGATCCCGGAACCCGGCCCGGACCGGCGCAGCAGCGCGATGATGCTGATGAAATTGACCAGTGGAATGACGGCGATGATGGCCGCGGCGGCCAAGGTCAGGCCGACGTTTCCGAACAGGCCGTAGACGGCGGCCAGCCCGACATAGGTATTGGGCCGGATCGCGCCCTGCAGCAGCGACGGAAATCCAGGCCCGCCGATGCTTGAATTCCTGAACAGATTGGCTGCAATCATCAGGGCGCCGGCCATCACCAAGGTTGCGGCGATCATCGCCGCCCCCATGGGGATCGCCCGCAAGCCGGCGGTCTCGGCGCCGCCAATGGATGTCACCAGCAACGCCGGAAACAGGAAATAGAAGGTCAGGCGTTCGGCCGGTTCCCAGAACCCGTCATCGAAAATGCCGCGCGCCTTCAACAGGTAGCCGATGACGATCATCCCGAACACCGGGGCCAGGGCGTTGAGCGCCGAGCTCATCCGGGGCGCCTCATCTTAGTTCCTGTCCGGGCTTTCGCCCGATTTAGAAAAGTCAACCGGGGCCTCTTGCGCTATGAAATCCAGCGCCCCTTGCAGGATGTAGGCGGCGGCCATCTTGTCGACGACCTCGGCGCGGCGTTTGCGGGTCATGTCGGCCTCGTCGATGAGGACGCGTTGGACGGCGGCCGTCGACAGCCGTTCATCCCAAAAGGCGATCGGGATATCCATCTTCGTCAGCAGGTTGTCGGCGAACTGGCGCACCGATTGGCAGCTTGGTCCTTCGGTGCCGTCCATCTGCACCGGCAGCCCTAACACCAGACCGCCGATTCCCTCTTTA
>DASCOC010000004.1:0-10715 GCA_036011805.1 Rhodospirillales bacterium | reverse complement strand
TTTTGTTCTAGATTTTGTGGCGGAAACCCGGGCAGGCTACTAATAGAGGGAATATCCCTCGCCTGTCCCGGACTTATCCTCAAGTCATTCCGCCACGCAGATTAGAGGTGATGCCCATGTTGACGCGGAAACAATATGAACTCCTGGTCTATCTCGACAAGGAACTCCGGAAAAAAGGGGTATCCCCCTCCTTCGATGAGATGAAGGACGCCCTCGGGCTGAAGTCCAAATCCGGTATTCACCGCCTGATTACCGGGCTTGAGGAACGCGGTTTCATCCGCCGCCTGCCCCACCGGGCCAGGGCCATCGAAGTCCTGCGCCTGCCCGACAACATGGATGGGCCGGTCGCCAAGGCCGGGCAAAAAACCACCGGAAAAAGATTCGCCGCCAATGTCATCGAAGGTGATTTCAAGCTCGCCGGCGCGTCACCGGTGGCGGGTTCGGAATCGGTGCAGCTGCCGCTCTACGGGCGCATCGCCGCCGGCACCCCGATCGAGGCGCTTTGCGATCATTCCAACGCCGTCGGCATCCCCGGCAACATGATCGGCAAGGGTGAACACTACGCCTTGGAAATCGAAGGCGACTCGATGATCGACGCCGGCATCCATGACGGCGACACCGTCGTCATCCGCCGTTCCGACACCGCCGACAACGGCTCCATCGTCGTCGCCCTGGTCGAAGATACCGAAGTGACCTTGAAGCGGTTGCGCCGCAAGGGCGCTTCGGTGGCGCTGGAGCCCGCCAACACCGAATATGAAACCCGCATTTTCGGACCCGACCAGGTCAAGGTGCAGGGCTGCCTGGTCGGCCTGATCCGGAAGTATTAAGCGGCAGTGGTTAGATGTTGTTGCCTTGAATTTGTCGAAATTTGGCAAGGCCCTGCCATGGTTGACATAACTTTTTTCGAACGACGTTCCTTTGGTGACAGGTTGGCCATCGGCCTCATGGCGTTACTCATGGCCCTGTGGCTTTCATGGTTAGGTCAGCCTGGGAACTATGATCGCGGTCCAGGTTGCGAATCACAAAATGGTAAACCGGGTCTAGTTCAAATCGCTCAGCCAGCGACGCCGGACTCATTTAATATCTGCTTTCCGAACACGATCTTGCCGGGTGATTTCCAAGTCATTCCACCGCGATAAAGCCTTTATCAGGTTTTTGGCCGGTTCTTTTTCGGCAGCGCCTCTCTTTTTTTGCCCCGCTTGGGAACCCAAGGCCGGTCGCCGTGCACGCCGTTGACGGTTTCGATGCGGATGGATTTCTGCCCTATCCAAATCGCGGCGCCGCCGTCGCGCCACAGATCAAAACGGTCGATGACGCCGGTCCGGGCCGGGCACGGCCGCCGTACCGGGACCACCGAAATGACCACATCGGCGGCCCAGCAATCCTCGGCCAGCGCCGCCTCGCCGAAGGCCAAGGCGACGAGGCGGCCGTTTTGCCGATACAGGCATCCTTGCAAATCACACGAAAGGCGTTGATCGGGGCTGATCCCGGTCTCCGGCCACGTGGCGATAGCGTCATCCAAGCCGAAACGCCTGAGCCAGACGCCGCGTTCGAACCGGGCGCGGCGGAGATTTGAGACGGCGACGGTCCCATCCCCGGCCCGTACCGCCAGCAGCCGCCCTTGGCCGTCAACCAGAACGTCCGGCGGGTTAGTTAATAACGCCAGCACCAATCCGCCGGCCATGCCCGCCACTCCCCAATACCGCCATCGAAAGCGCCAAAGGGCAATCCATAGGCCGCCGCCGGCGATCGCCGCCAGGGCCGCCGTCGGCATCGCCGGCAAAAGTGTCACCGCGCCGGTCCACCCCGACACCGTCTCGGCGACGGCGATGATGACATCCACGCCCCACCCCATCGGTGTCAGGGCGAACGCCTCAAGGCCGAAGGGCATCAACAGAAACGCGGCCACCGCCCACGGCATCACCCACAGCGCCGTTACCGGCACGGCGACGAGATTGGCGGCCAAACCATACCCGGCGAAACGGTTGAAATGAAAAATTGCGAACGGCGCCGTGGCGGCGCCCGCAATCAGCGTCGTCAAGGCGACACCGGCGAGGTAAAACATCGCTTTGCGAACCCAGGGCGGCAGCCGGGAATGATCATAGTCTTTGTAGCGGCGGCGTTCGCTCAAGGTTTCGTAGGTGGCGATTAGGGCGGTGACGGCGGCGAACGACATTTGAAAACTGGGACCGAGCAGGCTTTCCGGCGCCACCACCAGGATCGCCAGGGCCGCCCACGCCACCTGCCTAATCGACAGCCCGCGCCGGTCCAGCAACACCGCGACAAGAACCAATCCGACCATCAGGAAAGCGCGCTGGGTCGGCACCGTGGCGCCGGAAATCACGGCATAGGCGAAGGCCCCGGCAATCGCCGCCACCGCCGCCCATTTCTTGATCGGGAACCGCAACGCCAGCGGCGGGAACATCGCCAACAGGCCGCGCGCGCCGAAAAAGATAATCCCCGCCACCAAACCGATGTGCAGACCGGAAATGGCCAACAGGTGGGCGAGCCCGGAATCACGGATCGCCGTCATTACCGCCTCGGGGATGGCGCTTCGCTCGCCGGTCATCAAGGCGGCCGCGATTGTGCCGGAGACTCCCTTAAGCACCGCCCGGATTCTGGTGGTGATGGTTTGGCGCAACCGCGCCGGTGCGCCCAACAGGGCATCGATGCCTTCTTCGGCGGGTGGGCTAAGAATTTCCGCCCGCCCGATACTGAACCCGACGCCGCCCAGTTGGCGGAAATAAGATTGGCGCTGAAAGTCGAAGGCGCCGGGGGCGGACGGCGGTGGCGGCGGCGACACGATGGCCCGGACCCGGAGCCAGGCCCCGGCTTTGAGGTCGGGTTGCACGCCCCTGAGCCGGAGGCGGATTTTTTCCGGCACCCGGTTGGGGAGAAGGCCGGCAAGGCGCGCCCGGTCCAGGGTGATGCGGCTGCCGCTGGGGAAGGTTTCGACCTTGCTGACCCGCCCGGTGACGGCGGTCGGGCCGACACGTTCGATAAGAATGGGGGCGTTGACGGCGACGGTGCGCCATTGGGCGACCCCGAACCCGGCGGCGATCACGGCGACGGCGGTTAACAGGGCCGCCGTACCGCCGCCGTGATTAGGCCCGAAGCGCTTGACGGCGAACCCGGCCAGGGCCACCACCGCCACCGCCAACGGCCCCAACCACAAAGGGGGTTCGGTCTTGAGCCCGAAGTAGATGGCAATTCCAATGCCGAAAAGTACCGGTAACCACAGAACCCAGCGCTCGCGTTCGTCGGCGAATGCCCTCACCGGGGACCAATATCCGGGGGGCGCATTCACCATCACCGAACGATAAATTTTCCGGTTTCGGCCGGCGTTGAAAACGGCAGTTCGATGGTTGGCTCTTCGCTACCGAAGAAATATTCCCCCTGGCGAAGCGGCACCAGCCTGAGTTCTGCCCATTTTCGCGATCCGATCTTGATGCCTTCAAGACAGGGAGCCGATACGGTATTTTCGCCATACAGGACACTGACGACGGCCGTCGCCCGGAAAAAGTCATCGGCGCGAAAGCTCCACGATCCTTTGGTGCCGTTAAATAGGCGGATGATATTGGCGGTGTTGGCCTTCAACACCACGGTGGAAGGGGTGAGTTTGGATTGACGGTTGTAAATATCAATGTGTTTGGCGCCCGCCCAGTTCATGGAACGGTATTTTCCCGCTTCACCGGCCTTGCAGTCGTCTGACGAGGCTTCTTCCGCCCCTTCCCCACCGAAGGAAAAGGACGGCAGTTTGGCCCATGACGGCAGTTCAGGCATTTCGCAGGCGCTAAGCCCAATGATCGACAGGATGATGATGGCCGACCTGATTAACATGCCAACAACCCAACTTTAGGGATATGCTGCAACGGCCCCGAAGATGTGGTAGTCCTCTCCCGCCGACGCTCTATTACCCTATTCAGGACCAGATTTTTTACCATGACCGTTGTTACCCGTTTCGCGCCCTCCCCCACAGGATTTCTTCACATCGGCGGCGCCCGCACCGCATTGTATAACTGGCTGTTCGCAAAGCACCATGCCGAATACGGATCCGGCGGCCGCTTTTTGTTGCGTATCGAAGATACCGACCGCAAGCGTTCGATCGCCGAAGCCGTGGACGCCATCTACGACGGGCTTTCGTGGCTCGGCCTGGACTGGGACAGCGAAGCGGTTTCGCAATTTGCCCGGGCCCAACGGCATGCCGAAGTCGCCCGGCAATTGCTGGACGACGGCAAGGCCTACCCTTGTTACTGCACGCCGGAAGAACTTCAGGAGATGCGCGACGCCGCCCGCGCCGAGGGCCTGAAGTCGATGTATGACGGCCGCTGGCGGGACCGTGACCCCGCCGATGCGCCCGCCGGCGTCGATCCCGTTATCCGCCTGAAGGCGCCCCAGGACGGCGAAACCGTCATCCAGGACCTGGTTCAGGGTGAGGTCAAGGTCGATAACGGCGAAATGGACGACATGATCCTGCTTCGCGCCGACGGCACGCCCACCTATATGCTGGCGGTGGTTGTCGATGATCATGACATGGAGGTCAGCCACGTTATTCGTGGCGACGACCATCTGACCAACGCCTTTCGGCAAACCCAAATTTATCATGGCCTCGGCTGGGACGTTCCCGCGTTTGCCCACATTCCGCTGATTCACGGCGCCGATGGCGCCAAAATGTCGAAACGCCATGGCGCCCTTGGCGTCGATGCCTACCGGGACCAGGGTTTTTTACCGGAAGCCATCTGCAATTATCTGCTTCGCCTGGGCTGGAGCCACGGAGACGATGAAATCATCAGCCGCGACGAAGCCGTCGAATGGTTTGGCCTGGAGGCCATCGGACGTAGCGCGGCGCGTTTCGATGCCGATAAGCTGACCAACCTCAATGGCCACTATATCCGCCAGGCCGAGGACGCGAGGCTAGTTGACCTGGTGATGCCGCTGTTGGCGCAATCCCTTGAAGGGGGGTTGGCCGAAGGCACTGAAAGCCGCCTGAGCTTGGGCATGGCGGGCCTGAAGGAAAGGGCCAAAACCCTGCCTGAGCTTGCGATAAGCGCTGAAATTTACGCCATGATGCGGCCCTTGAGCCTGAATGAAAAGGCCGCCCAGCTGGTTCAGGGAGACGGCCGCGAACATCTTGACGCTTTACGCGGCCGATTGGCCGATGTGGTGACATGGAACGTTGAGGCCTTGGAAAATGCGGTCCGGACATACGCGGAATTCGCCGGTATCAAACTCGGCAAGGCGGCGCAGCCCTTGCGTGCGGCGCTTACCGGACGGGTAGTTTCGCCTAGCATCTTCGAGGTCATTGAGATTTTGGGCCGAGACGAAGTCCTGGGACGCCTTGATGACGCTCTAAATGACCTATAAATTAGATATAATCTTTCAAGGTAACGACTAGGTGGAATTAGCGGAGGATTAAGGGTCTAACCGTTCGCCCGCCGCCCAGGATAAGGAAACGCCAAGCATGAACGCCAAGACTGGAAAAAACGATCCCTCCGAAGCTTTTACCCTGACTGACAACCGGTCGGGGGAAGAATACCAGTTGCCGGTTTTAAACGGCAGCTTGGGGCCTGACGTCATCGACGTCAGGAAATTGTACGCGGATACGGGCTGTTTCACCTACGACCCCGGTTATACATCGACCGGGAGTTGTGAATCGAAAATCACCTTCATCGACGGTGAAAAGGGAATCCTGCTTTATCGCGGCTATCCCATCGATATTTTGGCCCAGCAATCCGACTTCACGGAAGTGTCCTACCTGTTGCTGTACGGCGCTTTGTCGTCCCCGGCGCAAAAGAAGAAGTTCGAGACCGGCATCACCTACCACACCATGGTGCATGAACAGCTGAATTATTTTTTCCGCGGCTTCCGGCGGGATTCTCACCCCATGGCGGTGATGTGCGGGGTGGTCGGGGCGCTTTCCGCTTTCTATCACGACAGCACCGATATCACCGATCCCAAACACCGGATGATCGCGTCTTACCGTTTGATCGCCAAGATGCCGACGATCGCCGCCATGGCCTACAAGTTCACCATCGGTCAGCCGTTCCTGTATCCCAGGAACGATCTTAAATTCGCGGAAAACATGCTTTACATGATGTTTGCCAACCCGTGCGAGGAATTTAAGGTCAATCCGGTGCTGGCCAAGGCCCTGGACCGCATCCTTATTCTCCATGCCGATCATGAACAGAATGCATCCACGTCGACGGTCCGCCTGGCCGGGTCCAGTGGGGCCAATCCTTTCGCCTGTATTGCCGCGGGGATCGCGTCCTTGTGGGGGCCGGCCCACGGCGGCGCCAATGAGGCGGTTCTCAAAATGCTGACCGAAATCGGCGACACCAAGAACATTCCCGATTTCATTGCCCGCGCCAAGGACAAGAAAGACCCGTTCCGGCTGATGGGTTTCGGCCATCGGGTGTATAAGAATTTCGACCCCCGTGCCAAGGTTCTTGAAAAGACCTGCCATGAGGTCCTGGACGAATTGGGGATCGAGGATGAACCGCTACTCGATATCGCCGTGGAACTGGAACGCATTGCCCTTGAGGACGAATATTTCGTCAGCAAAAAACTTTATCCCAACGTCGATTTTTATTCCGGCATCATTTTCAAGGCGATGGGGATTCCGACCAGCCTGTTCACGGTGTTGTTCGCTGTCGCCCGAACCGTCGGCTGGGTCGCCCAGTGGAACGAGATGATAGAAGACCCGTCGCAAAAAATTGGCCGTCCGCGCCAATTGTTCATGGGCGCCACGGAAAGGAAGTACGCCCCGCTGCACAAGCGCAAATAGGCTATTCCGGCGTCCCCTTCTCGGTGATGGCGTTGATGACCACGCCCGCGGCCAGGGCCGCTGGGGAATCCCCCTTGGGTTTAAGTTCTTTCAAGGCTTCGTCGTAAGCGGAGATCTGTTTGTCCCGGCGTTCGGTGTCGGCCAGCAGGTCTTCCATGGCCGCGGCCAGAAATTCGGACCGGCACGCACCCTGGAGAAATTCGGGTATAGCTTCGCGTTCCAGGATCAGGTTGACCAGATGGGCGAAGCGGGCCTTGACCAGCCAACGCGCAATCAGGGCGGTCAGGATATTGGTTTTATAGGCAATGACCGCCGGGGTCCGGGCCACGGCCAATTCGAGGGCGACGGTTCCGGAAGCCGCCAGTGCCGCTTCGGAGGCGGCGAAGGCATCGAATTTTTCCTGATCGCCCTCAACCACCAACACCGGTACGGGCCATTCAGCCGTCAACCGGCGAACCGGACCGGCGACGGTGTTCAAAGTCGGCACGACGACCCGCAAATGAGGAAATTTCTTTTTCAGCATAAAAAGAGTCTCGCCGAAGATGCCATGAAGCCGGGTGATCTCGCTCATGCGGCTGCCCGGAAGAACGGTGATCAGCCTATCGGTAGCGGAAATGGCATGGCGGTCGCGGAACCCCGGGCCGTCCCCCAAGCCTGCGTCTCCATCCAGAACCGGATGGCCGACGAAGGTGGCCGGCAGCCCCACGGCCTCGAAAAAGGGTGGCTCGAACGGCAACAAGGTCAGCAGGTGATCCAGAAAGCCGGCGATTTTGTTGGCCCGGCCGGGCCGCCAGGCCCAGACCGATGGTGCGACATAATGAATGAGGGGGATGCCCTTTCCTTTTAGCCGTTTGGCGACGCGAAAATTGAAATCCGGGGAATCGATGGTGACCAGACACGAAGGCGAAAGCCGTTTGACGGCGTCGACGGTTTCGGAGATACGGCGGAGAAGTCCGGGAAGCCGGGGCAGGATTTCGGCGATGCCCATCACCGACAACTCGGCCATGGGAAAAAGGCTTTTGATCCCCTGCTCTTCCATCCGGGCGCCGCCTACCCCGGCGAAGGAAATCCGGCCATCGGTTTTCTTTTTCAGGGCCTGCATCAATTGCGCCCCCAGAAAATCACCGGACGGCTCACCGGCGATGAGGAAAACCAGGGGGTTGGAGGGGTCGGCGGTGACCATGCCGCCGTCATCGCTTTCGGTGCGGGCTTCAGGGTGATCCTGGAGGTCGATGCCGAAAACGAAAATACCGGCGGCGTCGGCGGCCTTGATCACGGCATCGCGGTCAACCACCAGGGTGCCACCGGTTTCAATGGCGATCCCCCTCAGGCCGGCGGCGGAAACCCCTTCAACGGTGGTGACCCCAATGGTCGGTAAATCGGCGCGGTGTTCCTGGCCGGGTTTCTTGACTTTGACCAAAACGCCACCGGGGCCGCTCAAGCGTACTTTTTGCGCCTGCTTGAGGAGCGCGTCGGTGCCCTTGGCATCTTCGACGCAGAGCACCTGTCCCATCTGAACAACCGCGCCTTGGCCGATGTCGCGCCGACCGATGTCCAATGCCGCCCGGATGCCGTATTTGATATCCTCTTCGGCCTGCCAGTCGGGCTCGACCTGGCCGTAGGCGCCTTTGGTGGCGAGCAGGTCCGACAACAGGTCGTCTGCGCCGATAACGCGAAATCCCTCGGTTTCCTCAAGGGTTTTGACCAACGCCTTCAACAGGCCGTCGTCACCTAGCGATTGTGCGCCCGATTTGGCAAAGAACCGGAGCGCCCATGCGTCGGGCCTGAGTGAGGCAAGGGATGGCCTTTTGATGGTTCCGGCCATGACCAATTCCTTGCACCCGGCATCCCTCAGGTGCTTGATTGATTGGCCGGCGGCGCCCAAACGCACCCAGGCATGGGGAACGTCGGCGAAGCTTTGCTTTTCGGCGTGACCCTGGAAACCGATCACAAGAAAATCCCGACCGGAGTCCTGGCAAGTCCGGACAAGGAGTTCCGGAAGCGGTCCGCCCCCGGCAAGAATACCGAGTTTAGGCGGCATCTTTCAATTTTGGCTGGCAGATGGCGCGAGATGAATCGGCGTTGATGAAGTTGATGATGTCTTGGACCGGCTCGTTGTCAGGAAACAACTCGGCGACGTCCACAATCCGTTCGGCGAAGGTGCCTTCCTCGGCGAAAATGAGCCGGTAGGCCTTGCGCAGATTTTGGATATCCTCGCGAGAGAAATCGCGGCGCTTTAGCCCGACGATATTCAGCCCCGACAGGCAGGCCCGGTTTCCGATCACCGAGCCGTAGGGGATGACGTCTTCGGCGACGCCGGTCTTGCCGCCGATCATGGAGTGCTTGCCGATCCTGACGAATTGATGAACGGCGGACAGGCCACCGATGATAGCCCACTCATCGATCGAAACGTGGCCCGCCAGGGTGGCATTGTTGACCAGGATGACGTTATCCGCGATCTGGCAATCGTGGGCAACGTGGGCTGCAACCATGAACAGGCAGTTATTGCCGATGCGTGTGGCCATGCCGCCGCCTTCGGTACCTGGATTCATGGTTACGTACTCCCGGATGACGTTGTTGCAGCCGACGGTCAGGCTTGATGCTTCGCCGTTGTATTTAAGATCCTGGGGTTGATGGCCGATCGACGCGAATGGAAAAATCCGGGTGTTGGCGCCGATACTGGTATGTCCGGTGACGACGACATGGGAAATAAGTTCGACCCCATCGTCTAGTTCGACGTCAGCGCCAACCATGGAATATGGCCCGATGGACACGTTGTCGCCGATCTTGGCACCGTCGGCGATAATCGCGGTTGGATGAATTTCGCTCATTTTGGATCCACAATCATGGCTGTAAAAGTTGCTTCGGCGACGACATCTTCACCGACCCGCGCCTCGCCTTGGAATTTCCACACCGGACCTCGTTGTCGTTGCTTAACCACATGCAGATGCAACTGGTTACCGGGAAAGACCGGCTTGCGGAAGCGGGCCTGATCCACGGACATGAAATAAACGACGCTTCCAGGCTGCTTTCCCATGGTCCGGACCACCAAAACCGCCGAGGTTTGAGCCATGGCTTCGACGATTAAGACACCCGGCATGATCGGATGGCCGGGGAAATGGCCTTCGAAATAGGGCTCGTCCGCACGGACGTTCTTGATGCCGACCGCTTCTACGTCAGGGATCAGGTTGACGACTTCATCGATCAACAAGAACGGGGGACGGTGCGGGATCATGTCCTTGATCGCATCGATGTCCAGGGACTCGATGACGTCGGAGGATTGAGTGTCGTCCATGGCTTATTTGGCTTTCTTTGTCGCTATGCGTTTGAGTTCCGCAACCCCGCGGAGCCATTCCTTAATCGGACGGGCAGGAAATCCACCGACGGTGTCGCCGGCCTGGATGTCCTTCGTGACCCCGCTTTTTGCGGCAATGCGTGCCCCTTCGCCGATCCGTAAATGGCCGGCAAATCCGGCCTTCCCCCCGACCATCACGAAGTTGCCAAGTTCGGTGCTGCCGGAAATGCCCACCTGTGATGCCACCAAGCAATTTTTCCCCAGTTGAGCGTTATGGGCGATATGAACAAGATTATCAATTTTTGTTCCTGCCCCAATGACCGTATCGGGGCCGCTACCACGGTCGATGGTGGCGTTGGCGCCGATGTCGACATCGTCATCTATCAGAACCCGTCCCAATTGCGTAATTTTAATGTGGCCCTCCTTGCCGGGGGCATAGCCGTATCCTTCTTGTCCGATACTGGCCCCGGAATGGATAATGACCCGGTTACCAATAATGCAATAGGACAAGCTTGCGTTAGGCTCAATATCGCAGTCCTCACCAAGAATGACACCCTTGCCGATAACCGTGTTGGCGCCGATGGAACAGTTTTGTCCGATCTCTGCTCTAGCGCCGATCACGGCGCCGGCGGATAC
>DASCOC010000003.1:0-5988 GCA_036011805.1 Rhodospirillales bacterium | reverse complement strand
CTCCCCGCCGGGGGTGCCCAAGGATTTTTCCACCAGTTCGCGGGTGATGAAGTCGAAAGCGTCGTCTTCGGAATCGGTCTGAAAAAACAGGTCCAGGTCCTTGGCGTCTATGGTGCCGTGCTTGACCAAGGCCTCCAGGTTCAACGCATCTGACCAGAACTCCCTGCCGAAAAGCACGATCGGAATGGGCTTGTTTAATTTCCCCGTCTGAATCAACGTCAATACCTCGAAGAATTCGTCCATGGTGCCGAAGCCGCCGGGGAAAATGATGATCGCCTTGGCCAGATAAAGGAACCAGAACTTGCGCATGAAGAAGTAGTGAAACTCGAAGTTCAACTCCCGGGTGATGTAGGGATTGTCGTTCTGCTCGTGCGGCAGTGAGATATTGAGCCCGGTGTTGATGCCGGCGGCCTCCGACGCACCCCGGTTAGCGGCTTCCATGATGCCGGGACCGCCGCCGGAGCAGACGATGAAACGCCGATCATCGCCTTCCAGGTTCTTCGACCATTCGGTCAACCGGAACGCCAGTTGGCGCGCGGCTTCATAGTATTGCGACATTTCCAGGTCGCGTTCGGCGGCGGCGACGTCGCCACCGTGCTTGCCGACTGCTTCCAAGTGTTTCTTGGCGTCCTCGCGGGCTTTGATCCTGGCGGAACCGAAGAAAACCACGGTGTCGCGGACCTGGAATTCCTCAAACCGGGCCTCGGGTTCGATGTACTCGGACAGGATCCTGAGTTCGCGGGCGACCCTGGATGACATGAAGTGATGGTTTTTATAGGCCTTCTTGGGCCAGTCGGGATCGTCCGCCATGCCGGTTACTCCGCCGCGTCGGGGTCTTTTTCGGCCCCGCGCCCCGCGGTGACCCAGCGCCCAGCCGCTTTGTCATCGGAAGTGCGGGCATCGACCCAATGACCGCCGTCGGGGGTTTCTTCAAGCTTCCAGAACGGCGCCTGGGTCTTCAGCCAATCAATAAGGAAATGACACGCCTCGATGGCCGCCTCGCGGTGGGCCGCCGCCGCCGCCACCAGGACGATGCGATCCCCCGGCTCAAGCCGCCCATAGCGGTGGATGATCAGGACGTCTTCCAACGGCCAGCGCGAGCGCGCTTCGGCCTCGATTTTGGCCAACGCCTTTTCGGTCATTTCCGGATAATGTTCCAGGGTCATCGCTTGAATCGACTCATCACCGGCCATGTCACGAACCAAGCCGACGAAGCTGCTGACGCCGCCGACGCCCAGATTGCCCTTGGAAAGGTTTTCAAGTTCCCGACCGATATCAAAATCCTCGGCCTGCACCCTGATCATGGTCTTAGCCCCCCGTCACGGGTGGGAAAAAGGCGACTTCATCGCCGGCGGAAACCGGATGATCGAGGCCGACATGTTCCTGATTAACCGCGACCTTGACCACGGACGCATCGGCAAAGGCCTCGCCGAAACCGTCGCCGCGGTGGCGTTGCCATTCGATCAGGTCGGCGACCGTGGCAACGCTCGAAGGCGGGGTGATGGTCTCCTCGGATACGCCGGCCTTCTCACGCAACCAGGCAAAATATAAAATTCTCATGTTTTTTTACTTCCCCGTGACTTCGGTGAACGGCAGAAAATCCACCATAGCGCCTTTTTCCAAGGTTTCCGTATCCTCCGGCAATTCCACCAGACCGTCGGCATCGACCATGGAGGTTAAAATACCGGCGCCGGAGGAATGATGCTTCATCGCCACCTTTGAGCCCTTACCATTTGTTTCCAGCCGCACCCGTGCCCATTCACGCCGGCCTTTCTTTTTCTTGTAGTCGAACCCGGCTTCGACTTGATAGCGCAGGCCGTCCAGCTCGGCGGCGCCCGAAAGCAACAACACCAGGGGCCGCCCGACGACCATGAACGTCACCATCGCCGCCACTGGATTACCGGGAAGGCCCAAGAAGGCGGTGTCGCCGACCTGGCCCAAGGCGATGGGGCGTCCCGGCTTGATCGCCAGCCGCCAGAAATGTATTTGGCCGAGGCCGGCGACGGCATCACGTACGTGATCTTCCTCACCGGCGGAAACGCCGCCCGACGTCACCAACAAATCGTGTTCCGCGTGGGCATCGTCAAGGGCCTTGGCAATGGCCTCGGCGTCGTCTTGCAATATCCCCAGATCGGTGATCTCGGCGCCGAGACCTTGCAGGAGCGCCATGATGGCATAACGGTTGGCATCGAAGATGCTGCCTTCCGTGGCTTTCCCGCCGGGACCGCCCCCCGCGCCGGGGTCGCGGACTTCGTCGCCGGTTGAAAAAACCGCCACCCGGAGACGCTTGAACACCGTCAATTGCGCACGGCCGGTGGAGGCCGCCAAACCGATTTCCTGGGCCCGTAGCCGCTTTCCCGAAGCAACGATGATTGCCCCCGCCGTTACGTCCTCGGCGGCAAACCGCCGGTTGGCGCCTCGCTTCAAGCCAGGGGGCAGGATCACGTCGTCGCCTTCAAGCGTGCAGTCTTCTTCCATGAAGATCGTATCCGGGCCGCTGGCTTGCAATCCGTCGTCGCCATTAGGCATCGGCGCGCCGGTGAATATTCGATACGCCTGGCCCCGGTCGGCGGGACCGTCCAAAGGATGGCCGGCGGCGATGCGGCCGGCAACCGGCAACCGGGTATCGGCTTCGGGGTCAAGGTCATCGAAGTAGACGGCAAAGCCGTCGACGGCGCTGTTGTCATGAGGGGGGACGTCGACATCGGCGACGACGTCTTCCGCCAGGACCCGGCCCAAACACCGGCGCAGCGGCACGGTTTCCGTCCCCGCCACCACCTCGACGCGATCCTGCAATTGGGCAAGCGCATCCGCCAGCGGCATCAAATCGCCGCCGAACGCGAAACAGTCGTCCTTAAGCTGCGCCATTTCTCTCTCCGGCTTCCAAACCCCCGGCTTTCAAACCCCCGACTTTCAAACCTAAGTGGCCGACAATGAAGTCGCCGATGGCCTTGATGTCTTCCAAATCCAGCACCGGCACGTCGACATCGCCGAGATCGTCGTCGGTGGCGACGGCAATGATGGAAGGATCGTCCGGGCTAAGCAGCGGTTTGCCGACGGCGGGGCGGTGGACCTCCATTTTTTGGTGGCGATGAGACTTGAAACCTTCGACCAGCACCAGGTCGACGTCTTCCATGCGGGCCAGCAGATCGTCGATGGACGGTTCCGGGGTGTCTCTATTTTCGTGCAGAATGGCCCAGCGCTTGGCCCCGGTGATCAGCACCTCGGTCGCGCCGGCAATCCGATGCATGTATGAATCCTTGCCCTTCTTGTCGATATCGAAGTTGTGGTGCGTGTGCTTCATGGTCGAGACGGAAAACCCGCGCCCGATCAGTTCCGGCACCAACTTGGCGACCAACGTGGTTTTGCCTGAGCCGCTCCAACCGACAAGGCCGAAAATCTTCAATGGTTTTCTCCCTCTTTGGAGTCTTCGGGAGGATGCGGATGCTTGTCGGCGGGGGCATGGTCGGTCTCGACGATATGCTTGAGACCGGCAATCAGGTAATCGTAGCCGGTGACCAGCGTTAAAAGTGCCGCCCCCCATATTCCCCAGATGCCGACCTCGGTCGTCGTCAACGGTCCGAAATCGGGTCCCACAGGGCCGACCAGCAGAAACCCCAAGGCCAGCATCTGCATGGTGGTTTTCCATTTCGCCATCGTCGTCACCGGCACCCTGACCGGAACCTCGGCCAGAAATTCCCTTAGGCCCGAGACCAAAATCTCCCGGCACAGGATCACCGCCGCCGCCAGCACGGTGAGGCCGGAAATGCGGTCGATGCCGACCAGCACCAACAACACCGAGGCAATCAGCAATTTATCGGCGATGGGGTCGAGAAACCGGCCGAAGGCCGACTGCAAATGCCAGGCGCGGGCCAGATAGCCATCGAAAAAATCGGTGACGCAGGCAATAGTATAGGCGGAGAAAGCCAACCAGCTTCCCAACGGATCTTCGACGAAAAGCAACAGGCCGATCAACACCGGAATGGCGAGAATTCGTGAAAACGTCAGGATATTAGGCAGATTGTTCAGCATCTTGCAGTTCCGAAGTGTGACTGGCCGTATTCTAACGTCCCTACCCCTCAGGGTGAAACCATTCATAAATAATGTTGGCGGTGGCCTTGTTAATTCCCTCGACCGCCTCCAGGTCGGCGCGCCCGGCATCTGATACTGCCTTGGCGGCGCCGAAGTGGTGCAATAATGCCTTTTTGCGCTTGGCCCCGATCGAGGGAATATCATCCAAGGCTGAGCGAACCAGTGACTTCGAACGTTTATCCCGGTGCGCGCCGATGGCGAAACGGTGCGCCTCGTCCCGCAGGCGCTGAAGAAAAAACAGCACCGGATCACGGAGCGGCAGGCTCTTAGGGGGATGGTTGGGACGATAAATTTTTTCACGCCCGGCATCCCGGTCCGGCCCTTTGGCAATGGCCACCACGCCGACGTCTTCGATCCCCAATTCCTCGAAAACTTCCAGCGTCACCCCCAATTGTCCACGGCCGCCGTCAATCAGGACCAGGTCGGGCCACTGGCCGCCGGTTCTGTCCGGGTCTTCTTTCAACGCCCTTGAGAAACGCCGCTTCAAAACCTCGCGCATCATGGCGTAATCGTCGCCCGGCGTGAAACCCTCTTCGGCGTCTTTTCCCGACCCCTTATTGATTCCCCGGGCGCCGCGAATATTGAACTTCCGGTAAGCCTTTTTGATGAAGCCCTCCGGCCCGGCGACGATCATGGCGCCGACCGCCTTGGTACCGGAAACATGGCTGTTGTCGTAGACCTCAATCCGTTCCGGCGCGCCGTCAAGGTCCAAGGCCAGGGCCAGCCCCTCCAGCAAGCGGCGCTGCGATGCACTTTCGGCCATGCGCCTCCCCAGCGCGTCCACCGCGTTGGCCAGGGCATGCTTGACCAGGTTCCGCTTTGATCCGCGTTGCGGCCGCGTCAGCCGGACGGCACGGCCGGCCCGCACGGACAGGGCCTCGCTCATCAATTGCCGGTTCGGTGGGGAATGGCTGACCATGACCGTTTTCGGCGGCAGGGCCTTCGAATAGAACTGCCCCAGGAATGCATCGAGCACCGTTTCCGCGTCGTCATCACGGCTGTGGCTGGGAAAATAAGCGCGGTTGCCGAAATTGGCGCCGGCACGGAAGAAAAACACCTGAACGCAAGTCTGTCCGCCGGCTTGATGAACGGCAATGACATCGGTCTCGCCGATGCCCTGCAGGTTGATGCCGTGGCGGGCCTGAATACGGGTCAACGCCCGAATGCGGTCGCGGTATCCGGCGGCTTTCTCAAACGCCTCGGCGTCGCTGGCTTCCTGCATGAGATCGGCGAATTGCTGTTGGATTTTACGCGAGCCTCCGGTCAGGAAGGCCCGCGCATCGGCAACCGAGGCCTGGTAATCCGCCTCGCTGATGCGGTCGACGCATGGCGCCGAACAGCGCTTGATCTGATGTTGTAAACAAGGCCGGGTTCGGGCCGCGAATACCGTATCCGAACATGATCTCAGCAAAAAAGCCCGCTGCAAGGTCGCCAGTGTCTCATTGACCGCCCACACCGAAGCAAAAGGACCGAAATAATCGCCCTTGCGGCTTTGCGCGCCACGGTGCTTGAGGACCTGCGGAAAGGCATGGTCGCCGGTCAATAGGATTGATGGGAAGGATTTGTCGTCGCGAAGAAGGATGTTGTAACGCGGCCGATAACGCTTGATGAAATCGGCCTCCAACAGCAGGGCTTCGGCCTCGGTATGGGTGGTGACGAATTCCATCGCCGCCGTTTCCATGATCATGCGTCGCATGCGGTTCGATTGCCGGGCCGGCTTGGTATAACTGGTGACCCGTTTTTTCAGGCTTTTGGCTTTACCGACATAAAGAACATCGCCCTTGAGGTTAATCATGCGGTAAACGCCGGGCCCGCCGGGTAGTGTTTTCAGATACCCTTCGATCACCGCGCCCCCGGTGGCGGGGACCTCGTCGGAAGGTGGATTTCCCGACTTGG
>DASCOC010000002.1:0-9920 GCA_036011805.1 Rhodospirillales bacterium | reverse complement strand
TCACCAACACCAGCGACGACCACCTGCATATCCTGCACGACAGCGGTGCCAAGTGCGCCATCGTCTCGACACGCAGGCTGGCGGAGACATTATTGGCCGCCGCCCTGAAATCGCCGGACTTGGAATTCGTCATCGCCATGGATCCGCCGGAAAGAGCCCAGGAATTGAGAATCAAAGTTCTGCACCTGGATGATGTGATTGAACAGGGACGTCAGGGCCATCAAAATATCATCGAAATGGCCAGGCAGGTCGGCGCCGACGAAACCGCCTGTATCATTTATACCTCCGGCACCGGGGGGCTGCCGAAAGGCGTCATGCTCTCTCACCGCAACATCCTATCCAACTGCGAAAGTGCGCGGGACCGATTGCTGGAATTGGGCCTGGCCAGCGAAGTGTTCCTGTCCTTCCTGCCGCTCAGCCATTCCTACGAACACATGGCCGGACAGTTTTTCCCGATGTCCATCGGCGCCGAAATTTATTACGCCGAGGGCGCCGACACCCTGGCCGCCAACATGATCGAAGCCCGCCCGACCATTATGACCGCGGTGCCGAGGCTATACGAGACGCTCCACCAACGGATCACCCTCGGCATCCGCAAGGCGGGCGGGATCAAGGAAAAAATGTTCAATAAGACGGTCGGGCTGGGCACGCGGCGTTATCTGGACCCGGCCAGCCTCGGCCCCATCGACCGCCTTGTCGATGGCGCCTTGGACATTCTGGTCCGCAACAAGGTGCGGGGCCGCTTCGGCGGACGGCTGAAGGCACTGGTGTCCGGCGGCGCCCCCTTGAACCCCGAAATCGGGATGTTTTTCACCGCCCTGGGCCTGCAAATCCTACAGGGCTATGGGCAGACGGAAACCTCTCCGTCGGTCAGCGTCAACCGGCCCAGCACCATGAAACTGCACACCGTTGGCCCACCCATGAAGGGCGTTCAGGTCAACATTGCCGACGACGGCGAAATCCTGGTCAAAGGCGATCTGGTCATGCAGGGCTATTGGCGGAACGAGGACGCGACCAGGGAAACCATTCAGGACGGTTGGGTGCATACCGGCGACATCGGCATCATTGACGCGGACGGGCATTTGCAGATCACCGACCGCAAGAAGGATATCATCGTCAACTCCGGCGGCGACAACCTATCGCCGCAGCGAATCGAAGGTATTCTCAGCATCGAGCCGGAAATCGCCCAAGCCATGGTCTATGGCGACAAGCACCCGCATTTGGTTGCCGTTCTGGTGGCCGATGCGGAATGGGCTGCGGGTTTGGCAAGCGATGAAGAAGTATCAAAGGCCCTAGCCGCGGTGATGGAGAAGGTCAACGCGTCGCTTTCCAATATCGAAACGGTGCGCAAATTCATCCTCGCCGACGCTCCCTTCACCACCGACAACGGGTTGTTGACGCCGACCATGAAAATCCGCCGCCACAAGATCAAGGAAATATACGGAGAACAATTGGAAGCGCTGTACCGGTAACACCCTTTCCGGCCCCCTACAGGCCATGGGGGCCCCGATTATGGGTTGGACGGGCGGCGTTGATACTGGGCGATGGCCATGCCGACAAGGATCACCGATAGCGCCACCACCGCGCGCGGGGACACCTCTTCCCCCAGGGCCGCGATCCCCCACAGAACCCCGAACACCGGGATCAGGTAATTGACCGGGGCGATGAAGCTGGCGCCCCGGAACCGCAGCAGGTGGAAAAGGACAATGGTTGCAAATGCGGTCGGAAACAGGCCCAGATAAACCCCGGCCAGAAGCGCGTCGGTGGACGGCGATAAGGTCCACGGCGCATCGAAGGCAAGCGATACCGGCACCATCATCAGCGACGCCGCGATCATCACTGCCGCCGAACGGGCGATCAATGGCCCCGGCGGCATGTTGCGGGTCAGGATAGCGGCGATGGCATAACAGGTGGCGCCCCCGGAAACCGCCAGTTGCCGCCAGATGTCGCCGCCCAGGCCTTTCAGGGCTTCCGGCCCGACCAGAATGAAGACGCCGCCAAAACCGAAAGCGACGCCGGTCAGCTTGGCCGGGGTCATGCGGTCGCCGACAGTGAAGAAATGCGCCAACACCACCGTCACCAGCGGCATCACGGCCATCAGAATCGCGGCCAGGCCGCTGTCGATTTTTACCTCACCCCAATTAATCAGGGTAAAGGGCAGGCCATTACCCATCAGGCCGATTAAAAAACAGTAGAACCACATGCGACCACTTTGAGGCAGCGTCTGCCCCTGCACGCGGGCGAAGACCCATAACAACAGGGCGGCAAAAACCACCCGTCCCGTGGCCAGGGTCAGGGGCGGGATCGTTTCGACCCCGATCTTGATCGCCAGGAAGGACGATCCCCAGATCAGCGCCAGCAGGAACACCAAAGCCAGGTGTCTAACCATTAGTGTCTCGATTCAAAAAAATTAATTAAACGGGCGCCCGCTTACGCGCCGTAATATTCCCGATACCACGCCACCAGCCGGGGCAGCCCTTCGTCAATAGTAGTCTTGGGCTCGAAACCAAAATCCCGCCGCGTTTCGGAGATGTCGGCGGAAGTTTCAGGCACGTCGCCGGTCTGCAACGGCTGGAAATCGATTTCCGCTTTTTGCCCAAGCGCATCTTCCAGAACCGAAATAAACCGCATCAACGGCTCTGCGTTATTGTTACCGAGGTTGTAGACGCGGTTGGGCGGGCTGCCTTCTTGGGCCACCGGCGGCTTGTCCAGGCAGGCCAGAACGCCAGCGACGATGTCGTCGATATAGGTGAAATCGCGGCGCATATCGCCGTTGTTGAACACCGGGATCGGCTCGCCGGCCAGGATTTTCCGGATAAAGATGAACGCAGCCATGTCAGGCCGGCCCCAGGGGCCGTAGACGGTGAAAAACCGTAGCCCCGTCAGCGGCAGGCCATAGATATGGGAATAGGAATGGGCGAACAGTTCCATCGACCGTTTGGTCGCCGCGTACACCGACAACGGCGTGTCGACGGCATCCTGGATGGAAAACGGCAATTTGGTATTGCCGCCGTATACGGAACTGGACGACGCGTAGACGAAATGATCCAGCCGCTCCAACTTTCGGCAGGTTTCCAGCAGCACCAAATGGCCTTCCACATTGGCGCGGCTATAGGCATAGGGATCGATCAGGGAATATCGCACCCCCGCCTGCGACGCCAGATGGACAACCCGGGTGATGCCGCCGTTATCGGCGATCAAGGCTTCGACGGCGTCGCGATCGGCAATGTCCAGTTGCTGGAACTGAAAGCCGTCGTTGCCGCCCAGCACGTCCAGGCGCGCTTGTTTCAGCGACACGTCGTAGTAATCGTTGAGAATATCAACGCCGAGGACTTTTTCGCCACGCCCCAATAGGGCGAGCGACGTGTGAAAACCGATAAATCCGGCGGCACCGGTTACTAAAATAGTCATGATTAAATAATCCGGGAATTCGTACTAGCACCCGTATACCCGCTCGGAGACGAAAAATCATCCCATTGTGACTAAATACAAACAATAAATATCAGCGAAAATGGCTAGGGGGGCTTTTTTCCGGCGATTGTAAGCGGCCCGGCCCCGTATTACGCTTGGCCTCAATAAACAAATGCCAAACCGAACATGGAAGCCCACGGGGTAAGACCGATGACTGTGGCCTCAGGAAAACTGAACCAGGTCGCGCTGGACGATAAATACAGCCTTGATGAGGGCCGGATTTTTCTGACCGGCACCCAGGCCCTGGTACGCCTGACCCTGATGCAACGGCGCCGCGACATGGCCGCGGGGTTGAATACCGCCGGCTACGTGACCGGCTATCGCGGCTCGCCCTTGGGCGGCATCGACCGGGAATTCGGTGGCGCGAAATCATTGCTCAAGGACCACCATGTAAAATTCCATCCCGCCGTTAACGAAGACCTTGCGGCGACGGCGCTGTGGGGCAGCCAGCAGCTGAACTTGTTCGAAGGCGCCAACTATGACGGAATCTTCGGCATCTGGTACGGCAAGGGACCGGGAGTCGATCGATCCGGCGATGTCTTCCGGCACGCCAATTTCGCCGGCACATCGCCCTTGGGCGGCGTTTTGGCGCTCGCCGGCGACGATCCGGCGTGTAAGTCCTCGACCGTGCCCAGCCAAAGCGAACATGCGCTGATGGATGCTCAAATTCCCGTCCTCAATCCGGCCAATGTCCAGGACATTCTCGATTTCGGGCTTTATGGCTGGGCCATGTCGCGGTATTCGGGCTGTTGGGTGGGGATGAAGTGCATCACCGAAAACGTCGATACCACCTCCTCGGTCCTGGCCGATTCCGACCGGATCAAAATCCGTCTCCCGAAAGATTTTGAAATGCCGGAAGGCGGGCTCCATATCCGCTGGCCCGACCCACCCCTGGCGCAGGAACACCGCCTTCAACGCCACAAGATTTATGCCGCCCTGGCCTTCGCCCGGGCCAACGGGCTGAACCGGGTCACCATCGATACCCCGAAACCGCGCCTCGGCATAATCTCTACCGGCAAATCCTATCTGGATGTGTTGCAGGCCTTGGATGATCTCGGCATCGGCGCGGAACACGCCGATGAAATCGGGCTCCGGCTGCTCAAGGTCGGTATGCCCTGGCCGCTGGAAAAAGAAATTATCCGCCATTTCGCCGAGGGCCTGGAGGAGATCCTGGTGGTCGAGGAAAAACGCGCGGTCATGGAGAACCAGATCAAGGAACAACTATACAACTGGCGCGCCGACGTCCGGCCCCGGGTGGTCGGGAAATTCGATGAGTCCGGCGATTGGATCCTGCCCTCAGCGGGTGAACTGACCCCGGCCCGGATCGCCAGGGCAATTGCCGGGCGGATCGGCGGCTTCCCCATCAGCGACCCGGTGCGGCGCCACATCGAAGACAGGCTCACGTTCCTGGAAGACAAGGAACGCTCCTTGGAAGCCACCACCGTCGGCATGGAGCGAATCCCATACTTCTGTTCCGGCTGCCCGCACAATATTTCAACCATGGTGCCGGCCGGCTCGCGCGCGGCGGCCGGGATCGGGTGTCATTACATGGCCATATGGATGAACCGCGACACCTCCACCTTCACCCACATGGGCGGCGAAGGCGCTACCTGGCTGGGCCAGGCGCCGTTTACATCGACCGAACACATCTTCGTCAATATCGGCGACGGCACCTACTTTCATTCGGGAATCCTGGCGATCCGCGCCGCCGTCGCCGCCGACGTCAACATTACCTATAAGATTCTCTATAACGACGCCGTCGCCATGACCGGCGGCCAGCCCATGGACGGGCCGCTGGATGTGCCCATCATTAGCCAGCAGGTGCGCGCCGAAGGCGTCGATCGGATCGCCGTGGTCTCCGACGAGCCCGGAAAATACCCCGTCGGCGCCCATTTCGCCGCCGGCGTTTCTTTTCACCATCGCGACGATCTGGACGCCCTTCAACGCGATCTTCGCAACATCAAGGGGGTGTCGGTCCTCATCTACGATCAAACCTGCGCCGCCGAGAAACGCCGTCGCCGCAAGCGCGGCCTGTACCCCGACCCGGCGGTGCGGCCGTTTATCAACCAGGCCGTCTGCGAAGGCTGTGGTGATTGTGGCACGGTTTCCAATTGTGTCGCCATCACGCCGAAGGAAACAGAACTCGGCCGCAAGCGAGCGATTGACCAATCGGCGTGCAACAAGGACTTTTCATGCCTGAATGGATTCTGTCCGGCTTTCGTCACCGTTCATGGCGGCAACCCCAGAAGGCCCTCTGCCATCAGCGATCAGCCTTTCGAGGCGCTGCCGGAACCGGTCTTGGCCTCCAGCGCCGAACCCTATGGCGTTATCGTCACCGGGATCGGCGGCACCGGCGTCATAACCGTCGGCGCGGTTCTGTCCATGGCCGCCCATCTTCAAGGCAAAGGCGTATCGGTCCTCGATATCGCAGGCTTAGCGCAGAAGAACGGCGCCGTTTATTCCCACATCCGTATCGCCGATGACCCGGAAACCTTGCACGCGGTCCGGATTGCCGCCGGCGGCGCTCGGTTGTTGATCGGTTGTGACATGGTTTCGTCGGCCAGCGCCGAAACCATGGGCAAGCTGAAACCCGGAACCACGTCGGCCGTCGTTAATGGGCATCAGACCATGACGTCCGATTTCATCCACGATGCCAATCTGGAATTTCCCGAAAAAGGATTTCAGGACGCCCTGATGGAGGCCACCGGGCCGCGTGCCTTAAATTTCATTGATGCCACCGGATTGGCGCTCAGGCTGCTGGGTAATTCCATTGCCGCCAATATGATGATGGTCGGGTTCGCCTACCAAAAGGGCCTGTTGCCGCTGTCCGCCGCCGCCATCGAACAAGCCCTGGAGATCAACGGCGTCGCCGTCAATTTCAACAAACAGGCCTTTTTATGGGGACGCCGCGCTGCCCATGACCTGGGCGCGGTGGGACGTATTGCCGAGCCGGTTTCGGTTTCTGACGGGGAAATGGAAACGAGCGAAATCTCCTTCATCGACCGCCGCATCGCCGACCTGAGCCGTTATCAAAACGCCGCTTACGGCAAACGCTACGCCGCCCTGGTGGAACTGGTCCACGCTACCGAGGCCATGAAGGCGGCGGGAAAAACCGGCCTCGTCGATGCCGTCGCCGCGTCCTATTTCAAATTGCTGGCCTACAAAGACGAATACGAGGTCGCCAGGCTTTACACCAACGGCGATTTTAAACGCCAATTGGACCGCCAATTCGAAGGCCCGATTCAACTCTCCTTCCACATGGCGCCGCCGCTGATCGCCGCCCGTGACCCTCAAACCGGCGCCCTGCAAAAACGGGAATTCGGCGCCTGGGTAATGCCCGCCTTCCGCCTGTTGAGCAAATGTAAGGGGCTGCGCGGCACCGCGTTCGATGTTTTCGGGTATACCACTGAGCGCAAAACGGAACGCCGCATGATCACCGACTATGAGACGGTTATTGAAGAACTGCTGGACGGTCTGAGCGCTGACAATCACGCCCTGGCGACGGAAATTGCCGGACTGCCGCTCGGCATCCGTGGCTTCGGTCATGTCAAGGAACTGGGCCGCCTAACGGCCAAAGACCGCGAGGCGAATTTGTTGGCGGCATTTAAAGGGGGCGACAGCGGGCTCAACGCCGACGCCGCCGAATAGTTACATCACGTACATCAACAACAAGGGCAGCGTCAGAAACGACATCACCGAGGAAATAACCACGGTGCCTGCCACCTCTTCGGGCTGGTTCCCGTATTGCAGGGCGAACAGGTAATTGAATACCGCAACCGGCATCGTGCACTGAAGGATCAGGACGCCCCTGGCGACACCCTCCATGCCGAAAATTTCCGCCGTCGCCCAGCCGACGGCAAAACCGCTGACCAACCGCAGGACCGAAAGGATGGTGCTTCTGGAAAGGCTTTGAACCCCAAGCCCGGCCAAGGAAACGCCGAGGGTGATCAGCATCAGGGGGATGGTCAGGTCGCCAAGAATCTTCGTCGTGTTGGCAATCCAAATGGGCGGTTGCGTGCCGGTATACAAAAAAACCACGGCGGCGGCGATGGCATAGATCACCGGAAGCCGCATCAGCTTCCGCCACGACGACGCACCGGCCGCCACCGCGACGCCGAAGGAAAACATGATAACCACGTTGATGGCATAGTAGGTCACGGCCAAGGCCAACCCCTGTTCGCCGAACGCCAGCAGCGACAACGGCAATCCCATGTTGCCGACGTTGGCGAAGGACAACGCCGGCAGGAAGGCCCGCTGGCTCAACCCCGCCACTTTCAATATCGGAACATAAATTACGACAAAGGCCACCATCGTCACCACGGTGGCCACGGCCATCTCATCGAAGTTATCTGGATCCAGATTGGCCGAGGTCAGGGCATAAAAGGCCAAACAGGGCGTGCCGATATAAACGGAAAGGGTCGAGATCAGTTCAACGTCAAAGGGCCGGCCCTGGCGCTTCCAGATATAGCCGATCGCGGCGCAAACGAAGACAGGGACGATGACGTTAAATAGTTCGGTGAGCATGGTGCCGCCGGGCTAATCAATCCAGGCAATGCGCAAAATATTGGTGGCGCCTGGGGTCCCGAACGGAACGCCGGCGGTAATTACCAACGGGTCGCCGACGTCGGCGAACCCTTCGGACTTGGTAACGCGGATGGCATTGATCACCATGTCGCGAAAGGTCTTCAGATCCTCCGTCTGCACCGAATGGACGCCCCAGGCGATGGTCATCTTACGGGCCGTATCGGCCCTAGGCGTCAGACTGAGAAGTGGGACATTGGGCCTTTCGCGTGCGCACCTCAGTGTTGTCGACCCGGTCGAGGAAAACGTCACGATGACGGCTGCTGAAATGGTGTGGGCGACTTGGCGGGCGGCGGCGGTAATGGCGTCGGCCGCCGTTGCTTCCGGATCATAACGGAAACCCTCCATCATCTTGCGGTAATGACGATCCATTTCCACCTTCTGAATAATTCGGTCCATCATGGTCACCGCTTCGACGGGGAAATCGCCGACCGCCGTTTCCGCCGACAGCATCACCGCGTCGGCACCATCGTAAATGGCAGTCGCCACATCGGAAGCCTCGGCCCGCGTCGGTGTCGGGGCATGGATCATGGATTCAAGCATCTGGGTGGCAACAACCACCGGTTTGCCGGCCGACCGGCAAGCGAAAACAATACGTTTTTGAAGCGCCGGCACTTCCTCAGGCGGCACCTCGACACCCAAATCGCCCCGCGCCACCATGATGGCGTCGGACAGATTGACGATCTCGTCCAAGTGGTCCAAGGCCGTCGGTTTTTCCAGCTTGGCCATGACCCCAGCCCGCCCGGCAATGAGCTTGCGGGCTTCGGCAATATCCTCGGGACGTTGGACAAAGGACAGGGCAACCCAGTCAACGCCCAGGTCCAAGCCGAAACGCAAGTCTTCACGATCCTTATCCGTCAACGGAGACAGCGCCAAAACGGCACTCGGGACATTGACGCCTTTGTGGTTGGACAGCACGCCACCGGTCATGACTTCGGTCTTGGCGAAGTCGTCACCGCAATCGAGAACCTTGAGACGGATCTTGCCATCGTCCAGCAACAATTCCGTCCCCTCCTCCAAGGACTTGAAGATTTCCGGATGCGGCAGGGGCGCCCGGCTTATTCCCCCCAGTTCCGGGCTAAGGTCGAGATCGAATTTTTGTCCCGGTTCCAGCTTGATCTCGCCGTCTTTGAATTCGCCGACGCGAAGTTTCGGCCCTTGCAGGTCCAGGAGAATGCCGACAGGGCGGTGAAATTTTTCTTCCAACCCACGAATGGTATCAAAACGGCGTTTGTGGTCTTCGTGGCTACCGTGGCTGAAATTCAATCGAAAAACATCCGCGCCGACCTCGAACAAGGAGGCGATTCCCTCCTCCGTCGAGGTGCCGGGCCCCAAGGTGGCCAGGATTTTAGCGTTGCGATTTCGTCTCATGACCCGTCAACAATACGCCCCGGTTTCAATTTTGCCAGTGTTTATAGGGGGATTTCGGTGTTTCGGGGCAGAACCACCCTAGCCCGGACCAAAACCACGGGTTAGAGTGATGACAATTAATGTTCTAAAGCTTCTCTATTTAGCGAACCGCAGGAAGACTTAACCGGAATGATCAAAAACTTCTTATCCAAGGCGCTGCTTTCCGTTGTGATGGATAAAAATGCTCGGGAGAATTTGGAAACCAAACAAAAAATCAAAAAAGCCTACAAGGACCTGGCCACTGATGCCCCCCCCCGCGATGCAGGATCCCGCCCTGGCGGCGGGCGCCGACGCTTCGGAATTGCCGCTCCCCGATCCTTTGGATTCTTTGTCGTCCGAGGAAACCCGCCAATTGGTAATGGATTCCCTGAAAGCCGCCGAAGACGAATTGGGGGCAAAGCCCGAATTGACGAGCGAGCGCCAAGTCTTGATCCAACAGGCGCTCTCCGTACACAAGA
>DASCOC010000001.1:0-1855 GCA_036011805.1 Rhodospirillales bacterium | reverse complement strand
CGCGACATCCTGACCCGCATCATTTACGGGTCGCGCACGGCGTTGTTCGTCGGTTTTTCCTGCGCCATCATCGGCGCGTCCGTCGGCCTTGTCCTCGGCGTCGCCAGCGCCTATTTCGGCGGCCGCTTCGACCTGTTTTTCCAGCGCGTCATGGACGTGTTCATGGCTTTCCCGCTAATCATCATGGCCTTGGCCGTGGTTTCCATTTTCGGCACCGGCACCCAGAACGTCATTATCGCCATCACCATCCCCTTCATTCCCCGTTGCGCCCGGGTGGTGCGGTCCAGTGCGCTGGCCATTCGCGAGATCCCTTATGTGGATGCCGCCCGCGCGCTCGGGTTCACGCATTCGCGGATCATTCTCCGGCACATGGTGCCGAACGTGATGGCGCCGTTCTTGATTATGCTGACGGCCTTCGTCGGCCAAGCCATTCTGCTGGAAGCGTCGTTGAGCTACTTGGGCCTCGGCGTCCAGGAACCGACGCCGGCCTGGGGTTTGATGCTGCAAGGCGGCGCCGAGGAATATGCCGAAAGCGCGCCATGGGTGGCGATCTGGCCGGGGGTGGCGATCAGCCTCGCCGTGTTCGGGTTCAACCTGTTCGGCGATGCGCTTCGTGATGCGCTGGATCCCAAACTCCGCCAAATGTAAACGCCGCCGATGAGCGCCTAATGAATTCTA
This sequence comes from Rhodospirillales bacterium, assembly GCA_036011805.1. Lineage (GTDB taxonomy): Bacteria > Pseudomonadota > Alphaproteobacteria > Rhodospirillales > Casp-alpha2 > Casp-alpha2. The sequence goes on along the minus strand of DASCOC010000001.1, from coordinate 1,177 downwards.
AGAGCAACCCGAAGCGTATCGCGCTGTTGGGCATGCATCTCGAAAGCAATGCCTTCGCGCCGACGTGTCCGGAAGCCTCCTTCCGCACCCTTTGCTATTTGGCCGGCGATGACATCCTTGCCGACCTGGAAAGCGCCAACCCGATCCAGCCCGCTGAAATTTCCGGGTTCGTTTCGGAAATGGACAGCCTCGGCGCGGATTGGCAGCCGGTGCCCATCTTAGTGACGGCGTCGGAACCGAACGGGCCGTGCGACCAGGCCTTTTTTGACGAAACGGTGGCCGAAATGAAAAGCCGCCTCACTGACGCCGGGCCGGTGGACGGCGTTTATTTCAGCGCCCACGGCGGCATGACGGCTACCCAGTCCGCCGACCCCGATGGCGATCTTTTCGAAATGGTGCGTGGCGTTGTCGGCGCGGACGTTCCGGTGATCGCCACCTTGGACCTGCATGCCAACATTTCCGACCGCATGGTGGATAACACCGACGTGCTGATTTCCTATCGCACCAATCCCCATGTCGACCAGAAGCAACGCGCCCAGGAAGCGGCGCGGGCGATGGCCGAAATGTTCGGCGGCCTTAGGCCGGTAACATCGTTTATCCGCCTGCCGATCGTGGCGCCGACGGTGACCTTGCTGACTGCCCCAGGACCAAACCAGGGCCCCTATGTGGACCTCATCGACTATGGGCAAAAGACGATGACGGAAAATCCGGGCGCCATCCTCAACGTTTCGGTGGTTGCCGGTTTCGTGTTCAGCGACCTGACCAAGAACGGGCTTTCGGTGATCGTTACCGGGCGCGATGATCTTGCCGCCGCCCGCCAATTGGCCGAAGACATCGCGGGCCGCGCCTGGGCCATGCGGGAACGGTTCCAATGCACCCTGACACCCATCGACGACGCGGTCGCCGCTGCCGTCGCCAACGGGACGGATAATAGCCGCCCGGCCCAAATTTTCGCCGATGTCGCCGACAATCCCGGCGGCGGCGGGCGTGGCAATACCACCTGGATTCTCTCGGCCCTCCATAAAGCCGGGGCGACGGGCGTGCTGTTGGGTGTTTTTATTGACCCGGCATTGGCCAAAGCGGCGCACGTGGCCGGCGAGGGGACGGTATTGGACGCCACCTTTAACGCCGACTTTGAGTCCGAATATTCCAAACGCTTTCAGGCCGAGGCCACCGT